>NZ_JAEHBI010000014.1:0-103029 GCF_016483705.1 Bacillus cereus group sp. N6 | reverse complement strand
TACTCAGTATTTACAAATGAGAGGCATATGAAACTAGTAAAATTAAAAAAGCTTCCGTGAGGAAGCTGAGTAGTTACCTTTATCTTTTATAAACGCTGGCTGTAAGTTATATGTATCTAATTCTTCTATCGGTACCCACTTAAACATATATGTTCTACCCTCTTCATTCAGAATATATTGATCCGCCCCATTTGCAGGTAATTGTTTCAGCTCTACTTCATAGTAAAAACTAATTTCATGAAACTTTCGCTCAGAAAGGGTGAAGAAATTTTCTACTGACCATATTAATCTCTTCACTTTAATAGGAACACCCACTTCTTCTGCAAGCTCTCGTTTTAATGCATCTTCACTATTTTCTAGCATTTTCACTCTTCCGCCTGGTACATACCAAAAATCTTCACCGTCACCTTGCAGAATGAGTATGTTTACAAATTGCTCCGACGCGGTAGTTAAAACATGCTTCTTCAACTTTAAATGTTAGATCCACACCGATTTCCCCCTATACTTTATTTAAAAATCGCTATAAAACTATTATGTATGTGCTGTACAAATAAGGTTACTAAATTTCTCTATTTCATTCAATAAGTTTTGAACTTTCCGATAATTTCACTTATTTTTTATCATTACAAGGATATACTTACTTTACGCTTTATCACGTCTTGTCCAATGAAAAATTCGACGATATAGATATTGAGTTTGACTGGACTGAAGATGACAAAGAAGGTTTGAAAAAGATGTTTCCTAGGTTATGGGAAATATATGGGGAAGAACCGTTTGAATGGTAGATAAATATTAAGACTCTGTTTAACCAATAGACAGAGTCCTGTTTTCATAGAATTCTTATTTACACTTGCTTTGTGTCATTCCACTTATCTAACAGCTCCTTTTCTCTTTCAATTGAAATACCTGCTTTTAATTCCCATTCATCCACACTCTTTATCCACTCATACACATCTGTAACTGTATGTTCTAACCTTCTAAAAGTAAGTCCTTCTTTAACAGCACTTTCAATACTAATAGAAAAACCACCTTTCCACGGCTTCGTCTCACCTTCTAATGAAAATGTTTCAGGAAGCCATAGTGGCATCTCTGTCCAAGGCTGCACCTTATATTCATTCAAAAACGATTCATCTACCCAAACGAATGCAGCATCACTATTCGTAACCTTTTTACAAGTATTTAATAGCTCTTCCATCGTCAATTCATAACTTGGACCTGTTACATTGAATGTACCTGCTTTATTGTTTTCTGCCATGTTTATTCCCCAGTTTGCCACGTCTTTTATATCAACTATCTGCACTGGACGGTCTTTTCTTCCTGGAACTAACACTTCTCCTCCCTTTGCTACACGCCCAATCCAGTATGGAAGCCGATCTGTATAATCAAACATCCCTGAAAGAAGTCCTGCTCTTACGTGTAAAACACGCCCTGGCCAATACTTCTCTGCTTCTTTTTCACACAATACTTTCAGCGCACCGTAATACTCATAAGGAGAAACTTCACCATTCTCCACAGTCTTTATTTGATCACCCGTTGGTTCGGGTTGTAATATATAATCTTCTTTTATATGAGGCGGAATCCAATCTTTATATACGGAAAGACTTGAAATAAATATATAATGCTTTATATTATCCCGTAAGGCTTCTCCAACATTTCTAATGTGATGCGGAGAAAATCCACACGTATCTACGACAACGTCCCATTTTCGATTTTCTAAACTTGAAACATCATCATTTCTGTCACCAATTAACTGCTCTACTTCAGGAAAAATTTCTTTATTCGTTCCGCGATTAAACAATGTAACTTCATGCCCTCTTTTTAAAGCCTCTTCTACAAAAGCTCTTCCTAAAAATCGTGTACCACCTAGAATTAGAATCTTCATTGTTCTCCCCCATTCGTGATTGAAAATCCTTTCTTTTGTTAAACGATTTTTTGCTCATAAAAGTTACGGGGTTAGTCTAACTTTTTCTACAAGTTCAACATATGTAATTTCCATTTCATATATAATTAAAATATCGGATATTTGATTAATCACTTATACATGTAAGTAGGTGAAAAATATAAATAGAAACATAGTTTATCATTCAACATTATGTATGTATTGCCTTACATCGCTTGTATATATAATCTTACTGAACATAGAAAATGGTCGTAATTACTTGGGGTTTACGATGGTTATTCCGCTTTTAGCTGCTATTTTATATCAGAAATTATATAAGAAACAAAAAATAGTTCATACATTTGGAATTTCACGTCCAAAAATAAGAACTTTGATTTTCTCCATTTTAATCCCAATAATTCTAGGGCTATGTCTACATCTCTATTTTTATATTTATAATATAAAATTCTTATTTAATCATTATAATGAATTGGGACTTCTCCTACTCATTGGCCTTACAATTGCTGCTTTATCTGCATTTTTAGAAGAAATCATATGGCGTGGAAATTTCCATTACCATTTACGAAAAAAATATTCATTAAAACAAACAGCAATCATTACTGCATCACTTTGGTCTTTATGGCATTTACCAGTATCAATCCTTTATAAAAACTATGAATTATGGTTTGTAGGAATATTAAGCTATCTCTCGTTATTATTTATATTATCTATAATTTTGACGTATACAAGAGAGTATAGCCGTTCTGTGATAACACCTGCAATTTTACATGGCATGTTCAATGTATTTTATTTAACAGATGGAGTAGAAACAAAATGGGATATTAGCCTAATGGAATTAATTAAATTTATCTTGCTGGTAATTGTGTTTGGCATGATGTATCTAATACATCAAAAAGTTAAAAAATAGTTAAGAGTACCTAAACAAATTATAAAGTACTTCAACACCTTGCAATTATTCAATAATCGTATAGGTGTTGAAGTTTTCTAATCTTAGTTGCTCAACTTGGTTAATACAACACTTTTTTCTATCATGAAGAACAAAACAAGTTTAACTAAAACTTTCATTCTTATTTTTATAAAAATAACCATATTAATCTTTTAAATAAGGAAATATGCACTCTTTAATTAACTCCCATCTATCTCCTGCATTCGGTATAACCTCAGAAGCAATCGCCACCACCAGTTCCTTCTCTGGTACGCAGCAAACCACATTCCCACCATCGCCCATTGCACAGTATGAAAAGATTCCATCCTCTTCTCGTAACCACCATAAGTAACCGTATTGATTTTGGTTCATTGTTGTCGATTCTTTTATCAATGATTTTGATAGTATCTGTTTTCCATTATGAATACCTTCATTCAAATATAGCTGTCCAAACTTAGCCATATCTTTAACTGTTAACGTTAGTCCCCAGCCGCCTATCGAAATACCATTTGGATCATGAACCCATCCCTTTACATCTTTTCCGAATAAGTCATCAAATCCAAATGCTTTCATATTGTAGTTTGGAATTTCTCTCATGCCGAGTGGCTGAAATAAGTATTCATTCGCAAATTCACGGGCACCTTTTCCTGTTGCGCTCGTAATAATTGCTGATAGTACATGAGCTCCTGCAGATGAGTATTTAAAAGATCCGATTTCTCCGCCATTCCCCATTCTATTAAGTGTATACTGTACCCAATCCTCTTGCGTACATAATTCTTCTAGCGGTTCCTGCCAATCTGCATAAGGGTATGGAGCTGTCATAGTAAGTAGATGCCGCACTGTTATTTCAGATGAATTACAATTATAGTCTGGGAAAAATTCTATTATTTTTTGATCAACGTTTTTTATATAGCCCTTATCTATACATATCCCAATTAAAGCAGAGATTATCGTTTTTGTAACTGACGCTATATGAAATGCATCATTTGGACCGTGACCGTTATAATAGTTTTCAAAAATAACATTACCTTTCTGTACTACTAACATACCATTACTATTTTTGTATTCTTCTTTTATAATACACTCTAGCTTTTCAGCAGTTTGCATTGTTCTTCCCCCTTAATCAATGATTAAAAAGGTTCGATAGGTACATATATATCAACTATATGTTTATTTTCTGGGTGCTGCCTTGGGTCATTTTTATACATTTCAAAAGGATATGAATCTCTCGGTTTATATCCGCTATTGGGAAGCCACTCACCGTATAAGAAATCCCATGCTCCTTTATATTCATCTTGGAATATTTCAAAATGACCTACCGCATACTTTCCAGAAGGTATTACCATTATTCCAATGTCGCTCGTTTCTACTGCGGATTCATCCGGAATTGTTATACATAAACTAGTTCTTAAATGGTTGTCCTCAGTAAATTCATGATGGTCGTGGTAAATGGTTAATACTTTCGTATTCTCAAATACATAATAGTTTTCCTCCGCTGCGTAATGAAATAATTTCTCTATCATTTTTGGAAAAGCTATCGTTAACTCTTCATATGTACCGATATGTCTTATGTATGCGACGTTTATATCGTCCACTGTTACAATTTCAACATTTCCTCGAACCTTCTTACACTCATTGTATTGAGAAGCTCTCCTTACGTCTTTGCAATTCTTGCTATTATCGTTTCGATATTGCGACGGACTTACTCCGTAATAATTTTTAAATGTACGGGAGAAAACTGCGGAATCTGTAAATCCGAAGTGATACGCAATATGTGTAATTGTCATATCCAAACGGTATGTAAGTAAATTTGTTGCTCTTTCTAATTTTAATCGGTTTACATACCGTGATAATGGCTCCTCTACTATCCCCTTAAAAATACGATGAAAATGAAACTTTGAAAATCCTGCTACATCCGCCAGCTCTTCAATTGAAAGTGAATCATCTATGTGTGATTCTATATAATCTTGTACTTTGTAAATGCGTCGTATGTATTCATTTCTACTTTGTTTACTCTCCATATTATTATCTCCTCACAACAAAAAGGCTAACGTTAAGCTAGCCTACTTTTATACATTTTTTAAAAATAATACTCTACTACCGCCGTTCCCATCATAATTTGTATGTACCGATACACCCTCTACCTCATCGTCCCCAGCCTCAATCCGAAAACCGATTTCTTGATGAAACTGTATCGACTTTTTGTTAATTGGTGACGTAATTGCTTTTACAACTTTACGGTTATTTGCACGAGCGGCATCAAAGAAATAAGAATACAATGTTGATGCGATTCCTCTTCTTCTATACTTCGGATTTACACCGATAAAATGAACGTATGCTTCATCTTTATATGTTTGTGAAAAAAATCCACATAAAAAACCTAACGTCTCGCCATCTTCTTCAATGATAAAACTCGTTTCTTGAAAATGAACGAAGAACAGTTTTGGCAACATAGCAGACATATCTCTCCCGCCCCACCAATCATTTAAAACAGAATTAATCTTTACATAATCTTCCCCTTGGATGTTTCTAACTCGCATATGTTTCTCCCTCTCACTCACTTCATTTTTTCATATATTTTAATGACTGTTTCTACTAATAGGATGAATACCCATATCCCGCAAAATACAAGAACAGACTGGAATATCAATCCAATTATCATAACACCAACTGCACCTGTTATTGAAAAGGATATTCCACCAAGCCCTGGATCCTGTATAAATGCTCCAGCAGAAAAAGGGGTTATAATAGATACTATTAAATAAATAACACTCATTATTTTTAATATTTTTATAGAAAGATACGAAGTTTTTTCTTGCTCCACTTGTGATAATTCGATTTCCCCGCTCTCAATTCCTTTTTGAAGACAATCTTCACATAAAAATTCTTCCTTAATTTTTTTACCACCGTGCAGCGTACCTGTTATCTCTTTACACCTTGAACATTTTCGATTTATCATGTTGTTACCACTCCAATCTATTAAGATTATACTTATACCATTCTTTATTTACCTTAATATCTCTTTTATGTATTTTATAGAGAAAGGTCGTGTTTTATGATTTCAAAACTTACGTTTGGCTTGAAAAAATCTACAGCTCATTATGTATTAAGACCTAGTTGTTATGCGATTATTTTCCATTCATCTTCTTCAATGATTGCTGTTATCCAAAAAGGAGACCGTTACTTTTTACCTGGTGGTGGTATGGAAGGTAATGAAACAAAAGAAGAGTGTTTGCACCGTGAACTACTAGAGGAATTAGGATGGGCAATTGAAATTAATCAATATATTGGTAATGCGGCTCGATATTTTTATGCAGAAAAGGAAGATATATATTATTTAAATGACGGGTTCTTTTATATTGCGAACATGGTGCAGAAACAAACTGAAAACTGTGAGGATGATCATGTTCTAAGGTGAATGTCTCCTTTACTTGCTGTCGAACTTCTCCTTCACGATCATCAAAAATGGGCCGTTGAACAAACCCTTTTATTACGAAAACAAAAAGGATCTCCTTCTATATGAAAGAGATCCTTTTTACTGTTAACTTACTTTTTTCAAATTGAGAGCTGGCTTTTTCATTCCGCCTTTTTTTACAACATATAGACCCACAAAGATAATAAGTCCGCCAACGAGTTGCATCATATTAATTTGCTCCCCAATTGTTACTGCTGCAAAGATAACTGCGAATAATGGTACGAGATACATATAAACCATTACTTTTGTTGAACCTATTTGACTAATACCGACATACCACATTGCTAGTCCGAAGATGGTTGCAAAGATGATTGAATATGCTAGTGATCCCCAGCTTGGCGTATCTACTGGCCACGTTAAAGAATTTACGTTGAATAAACAGTATATAACAAGTGGTACTATCCCAATTAAAGTAGACCATGATGTGACTCTCATTGCGGAGTATTTTGTAATAAGAGGTTGCGCTAATATTGGATACCATCCCCACGCAATTGCTGCGACTAATCCAATTACATTTCCGAGCCACGCATATTCATAAGTAGCTCCTCCTGTATGTCCTGTTAATAAAACGAATGCTGCACCAATAAACGCTATTATTGAACCAATTTGTACTTTCATCGAAAAACGTTCTTGTTTGTGTAATACTGCTAATATCCCTGTAAATATAGGTGACATCGCAATTAATAATGAGGCGTTCGTTGCTGAAGTATATTTCACAGATAGCATAAACATCGTTTGATACATCGCCGTACCAACAATACCGACTGCTACTAATCGTAACCAATCTTTTCTTTCAATACGTAATGAACGTTCCATCATAAATGTAATAAGTAATAATACCGGAGATGCTACTAAAAATCGTAAACTATTAAATTGAATGGATGACATATATGCCACGCCATATTTTCCAATTGTATAATTTGCTCCCCATACTAATGCTACTGATACTAGGAGCCATTCCATTTGCCATCGTTTCATCCGAATCTCCCCTTCCATATTTAGCATAGTAAAATTGGCTGGATATAACACCGTCCAATTGGCTGTTTTTTTACCCAGCCAATTTGTTATACTTGATGTAGTTAAGAGATACGGAGGCGTTTGTATGGAATGGAAGCTAGATAACGACAGTAAAATCCCTATTTATCAGCAAGTTGTTGACTTTATTGAAAAGCGTATTACATACGGAGAACTTCCACCTGGTAGCTTCCTCCCTTCTGAACGGAAATTAGCTATGCAGTTAAATGTAAACCGAAGTACGGTAACGACTGCTTATAATGAACTACGTGCTATGGGGATTGTGGAAAGTACGACTGGTAAAGGGACACGTGTAAGTACACATATGTGGGGCGTTTCTCCAACATTAACGCCGAATTGGAGAAATTTCGTAGAAGGTGGCACTTTTTTACCAAACTTGCCGTTACTTCGCCATATTCGGGCGGAAGTACAACAAAATGAAAACATTATAGATTTTGCAAATGGAGAGCTCGGTTGTAACCTCTATCCTCACGATCAACTACAAACGATTTTACGAGAACAACCGTTAACGCATTCATTAAGTTACGATCATCCGCAAGGCTATCTTCCGCTAAGACAAGCGGTCGTAAAATATATGAAGGAATATTTAAAAGTTGAAGCGACTGAACAATCCATTATGATTACATCTGGCGCACAGCAAGCACTTCACCTTATCGTTCAATGTTTATTAAATCCCGGTGATGCAGTTGCTTTCGAAAGTCCTTCACACTGTTATTCCTTACCGTTATTCCAATCAGCAGGTATTCGTATTTTCCCGTTACCTGTCGATGAACACGGTATTAATCCAGATGATGTGCAAGAGTTATATAGAAAACATCGTATTAAAATGATCTTTTTAAATCCAAATTTCCAAAATCCTACAGGAACAATGCTGCATCCAAACCGTAGAAAAAAACTGTTATCACTTTGCGCAGACTTACGAATTGCAATTGTTGAAGATGATCCGTCCAGTTTACTTGCGCTAGAAAAAAAACAACCTTGCCCTACTTTGAAATCTATTGATGAAAACGGAACTGTCATTTATGTACATTCCTTATCTAAAATGATTGCACCAGGTTTACGAGTCGGCTGGCTTGTCGCCCCGCAGTCTGTAGTAGAAAGGTTATCCGACGCAAGACACCAAATGGAATTAGGTATGAGTATTTTCCCACAGTGGCTTATGCAACAATTTTTCGAAACAGTACCATTTCAATCTCATATCGTACCGTTACGAAAACAATTAGCAGAAAAAAGAGACGTTATCGTTCGCGCCTTAAATGAGCAACTTCACGATAAAATCTCTTTTTCAAACCCGACCGGCGGTATATACATATGGGGAAAATTAAAAGAACCGATAAACGAAAAACAACTTATTATGCAAAGTTTAAAACAAGAAATTGCATTTATGCCTGGTAGTATTTTCGGCGCGAAAGATGGTTATATTCGTTTATCTTATGGAAAAGTGGATATTGATCAAATTGAGGAAGGTATTTCTCGTTTGCGAGAAGCTATTTTAATTTGTGGAAAATGACTTTACATAAAGCTTTATCGTTTGACAAAAGAAAAATCTGCCATTATTATCAACACGAACCTAGTTATAGGAGTGATAAAAATGAACATTTACGTTGATGCAGATGCTTGTCCTGTAAAAGATGTAATTATTTTTGAAGCTACGAATGCAGAAATCCCTGTAACCCTCGTTACTAGCTTTTCTCATTATTCTAATGCTCAGCAGCCTAAAGGTGTGGAAACAATTTATGTTGATTCCGGAGCAGATGCTGCAGATTACCGAATTATGCAATTAGCTCAAAAAGAAGATTTAATAGTAACACAAGATTACGGTCTTGCTTCGCTCGCTTTAGCAAAAGGCTGTATCGTGCTACACCATAAAGGCTATAAGTATACGAATGATAACATTGAACAATTGTTACAAACACGGTATTTAAGTGCAATGGTTCGAAAAAGCGGTAAGCGTACAAAGGGACCAAAACCATTTACAGCAGAAGATAAAGAGAAATTTAGAGCGCTCTTTAAAAGTATGATTGCACTTTAAAAATGAACCGTCTATTTGCAAGGAAAACTTCGCAAAACAAAGAAGAGAATATCGAAATGAACATTCTCTTCTTGAGGTTTACCCTTTTAAAATGAAGGTAAATTATCTAAGTTATTTTCCTTTATTCCATCAGGTTCACTACGTATAATATCTCTACCATACTTATGAAATACGTCCACATGAGCTAACTTCCCTGATTTCGCTTCACTAAGTGCAGCCATATAATCTAACTCTCTTCCGCTACTTGTTTTAAACGCTATTAAATCACCATCATTATTTTTACGGACGGCAACAATTTGTTCTGCTCCTGAATTGACTTCATGGTCTACTTCAAATTGAGCTTGCCCTTCTCCTTGATGTAAGTAATCATTATAAACTTTTTCAAAGTCTTTTTCGTCCATAACATTCACCTCCAACACATTTTATTAGTATGGTTGGGAGATGGTGGTTTTATGTAATTTGCTCTAAACTTTAGTATTTTCAAATGAAAACATAGTACCCCCACTATTTGATTGTAAAGTGTATTTTACATCGAACATCTTTGATATATCTTCAATATTTTTCAAACCAAGTCCCGTACCTTTACTGTTTATATCAAACCCAATCCCATTATCTCTAAAGGAAACAATATCTTCATCTATAATAATTTTGAGTTTTTTAGCTTTAGAATGTTTAAGGACATTTTGAAAAATATTATCAAATAACCTTTGCATCCATAACTCATTACTATTCCATATCAACTCTTTATCTTGTGGATTATATACGAATTCAATTTTATGAATGCTATACAAATAGCTCCATTTTTTAATCATATTTTCTATTAAATTATGTATATTAACTTCATCATTCACAATATAAGTATTCTCTAAGGTTTCTGTAGATTGAATATTAAATTCGTTAGTTAAATCACTTATATATTGTATCTGCTCATACATTGATTCAAGTACTGGTGCTTGATCCTTGTACTCACCTTCTAAATAATATAATTGTAATCTGACCGCTGTTAAGGGTGTATTAATATCATGCCGTAATTTATTTAATAGTTCCTTTTTTATTTGTTCCTGTTGTTGTAGTTCTAATTCTCGATAAGTTGTTCTTTCTATAAGCAAGTTCACTGATTTAATCAGCTCTCCCATTTCATCATCGCTTTTAACATTTATTATATTAGGGATTTTTTTATCACTAGCTAAATCTCGAATCGTTTGATTTAATACATTAATTTTATTTAATACTGTGTTAATCGATTTTGAAAATACAAAAGCTAATATTAATAGTGATAATAAAAATATGATTAACATCGTAGGATATGCATAGGATTCGTGAAAAGGAATGTCCTGATTTTTAGTTTTAAAGACAACATTATAAATAACTGATACAAAGATACTAATTGACAATAATAACAGCGGTACGCTAATAATGGCGGAGAATAATAGTAACTGATATTTTTTCTTTAAGTTCATTTCTTCATATAGGTATTTAATCTATACCCTTCTCCATATATGTTCTGAATAATATCACCTGTTTTATCATCAATTTTGGTTCTGATTTTCTTTATATGTACGTTCATGATATTTTGATTTCTATCTTCGAGTTGCCATAGGTAATCATAGAAGTGTTCTTTAGATAAAATTCTATCTCTATTTTCATACAAATAGAAGAATATTTTACGTTCAATTGCTGTAAAAGCAACTTCATTACGCAAATTATTAATAAAAACTCTTTTATATTTTGCATCTATAAATAAATGGTTAATTTGCGTGAACGTACCATATTGATTATCTAACATTTTCTGAATCCTTAACAATAACTCTCTAGGATCAAAAGGTTTTATCATGTATTCTTCTCCAATGGTCAAACCTTTTAGTTTACTATCCATATCATTCCTAGCTGATAGAAATATAATTAGAATATTTAATCCTAGATTTTTTATTTTCTTTGTAATTTGATAACCATCTTCGCCTGGTAACATAACATCCATTACGACTAAATCTATTTCATGAATTATATCAAGAACTTTCCTTCCCTCTCTCTCCCAGCACACATTATACTCCTCACGCTGTAAAATTTTTTGTAATAAGTCTCCTATAATCAAATCGTCTTCAACAATTAATATGTTATATACTTTCATCATGTAGACCTTTCATCGCTAAAATAACAATTGCTTAGTTCTTCACTACTTTATTCTTAATAAAATCCATAGCAACTTTGTATATTTCATCAGAAGCATATAAATAAATACTATGTGTACCTTCAATTATTTTTACATCAGCTATTAATAACTTGCTAGCAAACTCCTTATAATCTTCGTTTTTTTGCTTTGTATACTTCGAATCTTTATATTGCCTAGCAATCGCATCTATAAATAACATAGGTGTTTCTTTTGGTATCGATAAAGAATTTGATTTTTTACCGTTATTGTAGCTTTGTAAAAGTTCTTGCTTCATATCATCATTAAAAGCCCTCTTATACGTAAGCGCTTTATAAATATCTTTTTCCTGTTCGTTTAAAAAGGATTGACGAATGACTTCGGGATTATAAGTAATAGAGGGAGCTAATCTCTGAAAACCAATTTTCGTTAAAATATTCATCCCTTTTATTTTTAATGAATCAACCATACCTATTTTATTAGTTACGTACTGTTTAGGTAAACCAATATCTAACGCAATAATCCCTTTTACTTCACTTGGATATTTTTGTGCCCAATAAATAGCCTCTATACCCGATAGAGAGTGTGGTACTAAAATGTAAGGTGGTTTATTTCCACTTCGTAAAAGCGCTTCTCTCGTTTGTTCTAATATCGTATCAATATCTCTATCATCTTGAAAAACATCACTGTATCCATAACCCGCTCTCTCAATTACAGAAATCTTGTTTTCTTTCGAAAATTTACTATATAAGCCTTTCAATTCATAAACAGGAGCGGCAATTCCAGATCCGGCCATAAATACAAACGTATCCTCCCCGCTCCCCTCATTATAAACATTCACTTTTTTATTATCGAAATTAACAAGTTCGCCTTCATTGTTCATTAATTTCGATTCCATTTTTAATTGATAGTTATGATATATAAATACAGCGCCTGTTCCAAAGAAAATCATACTAATACACATTAAAAATATTATTTTCACTGACTTTAATAATTTTTTCATTTGACACCCCTTTCAATCTATATTGAAAGGGTACAATATAAAAATAAATTTCTAATAAATTTTCAAAATTAATATCTATTCATTGTTTCTAAGGACGGACCATTTTTAATACCTACGCAAATCCTTCAAAGTCTCCAATATATCATCTGTAAAGGCTGTACTACCTTCTGTCTCTAAAACTCTGAAATAAAAACTTCTTAGGAAAGTTCTAATATTTTGTACTAAAATAGCATGCTGCGGATGTCGAATGTCTTCAACAGTTGCTATGCTATGTAGCCAATTGCTCCACTCTTCTCCAGTTAAAATATTTTGGTTGCGTAACGACATAATTGGCTTTACTAATCTCTCATCTTCAAAGTGCACATACACGTAATCACTTAATCGAACCTTCTGACGAACAGCAGCTAATATTGCATATGAAAACTCACGATTTTGTATAGTACGTGCTAACGCATCGAGTGCATCAGCAGCGTGTGCTGTAGAATGTGCCCAACCTTTTCCTTCTACGTAACCTCTTACATCTTCTTCTAAATATACATATTCCAACACTTGTTCTGCCACACTGTACAATTGTTCTTCAGATAACAATGGTTCTCTTTCATGAACAGATAAAATAAGTGGTGGAATTAATACGGAGAATGCACGTTTAAATACAGAGTCTGTTCCCTTTTCACCAATTTTATAAAATAAATAATCAGGACTAATCGCTTGTAACATTAACCCTCGTAATTCTTTTTGTCTAAATACATCATTCGTAATCCATGTGTGAAGCGTACTATAAATTAAATCATCACGTAATTCAGCATCAGGTGAACCGATATAATCTAGCATCCACTGCGCATATGGATATGCATCTACATCTTCTGGTACAGCATAATTATTATTTTTAATTTGTAGTAGTTCTTCTTTTAGTTCTAGTACTTCATTCATTATATTTCCTGTCCCCTTTTTACTTTATTAACATATTTTCGCCTTATCCCCTGTAATTGCCTATCCTTATATGAACTTGATTCAATTATATAAAATTTATCCTGATAAATAAAAGGAAATACATTAGAACATCGCAGTCTCTCACTTTGTTTACATGCATTTCATGTCAGTTTAAGTTATAAAATACAGTATGTTTTTTCTTTTATATTCAAACGTAGTTACAATAAAAGGTTGCATCATTTTAGAACTTGTTTAATAAACTCTGTTTTAGCTTTTGTGTATGCTTCTCTATCTTGGTTATATCTTTTAGCTAAATCTTGTTTCAGATTTGAATAATCATAAACTAATTGTGGATTTTCTCGTAAGCGGTTACGAAATAAAAGTTGATGGTCCCATCGCTCAGTTCCTTTAACCATTAAATGCAGGTGTGCTACACGCCTATTATTCTTAACTTTCACAAAGAACCTTCTCCAAGGTCTTTCATCTAATTCTGGGCTTACATAATGCCAATTATATATGGCCAATGTAGCTGAAATATCTAGTACTCTTTCAAATGAGTCTATTTCAGCCATTAGATCAATGATAGGTTTTGCAGGTAAACCAGGTATGGATGTACTTCCTATATGTATTACTTTGCTTATACCTAGAGGAGCAAGCAGTTCATATAATTGCTGCTCTTCACATCGGCCTTTATCTTGCCAATCAGGATTTGCATTAACTATCTCTACTGACTCATTCGCCCATACAGGCCAATCGTTCAGATTATCTTTCTTATCCATCCAAAGCCTCCCATTTCACGATTTTAGATTCCTTTAAATACAATTACCGGATCATCAAAATTACTATTCCAAAATACAACATCCGCACACTCTTTCGGATTATGCTAGTTCGCTTGCCAATGTTGTTTTTCCTGAAGCTGTAATACCACTTACTCCAACTCTTATTGGATGTGTTAAATTTAATTTTAAAATATGATCTGCAATTTCTTTCATGCGTTGTATTCGGTTCATGATATTTCCTCCCACAGTTAGTTTACATAACATAATTACAAGTAACAATCCATGTCATTATTTGTCGGTAAGTCGATATATCGAAAAAATCGTCGATATATTATGATTAGCTTACTTTCCCTTAAACCCTCGATATAAAGCAGTCCGTAATTCTTGTTTGTATTCTTCAATTTCTGGCATATCGAGTTCTTCTGCTAGCCTGATAGCTAATTCAATATCATACGGTACACGTACGAGTTGAATGGAAAAGCTTGCGGCTTCTTTTTCATTGTATGTTCCTTCAAATATTAAATAGGAAGCTTGTGTAATTTCAAGTGGATTGCCTACACTACCTGCATTACATAACGTTTTACCTCTGAAATTTTGAACGAACGCTTGGTGAACATCACCGTAGCAAACGACATCGGGTTTTCTTTCCCCTTCTATATTCTCTGTGAGCTCACTATTTTCGAACATACTAATACGCTCTTCTCTTGAGGCATGTGGTTGAATTCTTTCATATAAACTTCTCGGTGAAGCGTGGAACATACGAATCAGTTTGCCGCTCATAAAAAATTCGATTGAAAATGGTAAGCTTCTTAAATAGTCATTTTGTTCTTCTGATAATTGTTTTTGATGCCATTTTAAGGCTTCAAATTCAGTCGGTTTTGTAATGAAATCATCCCAGTTTCCCATTACAACTCCATCACATTCTTTACGAATGATTTTAATCACTTCGCTAGAATGAGGGCCTTTTCCGACTAAATCTCCAAGACAAATGATGCGCTCAATTCCTCTTAATTTAATATCTTGCAGCACAGATTCTAAAGCTGGAATATTACCGTGAATATCTGAAATTACCGCTATTTTATCCATATGAATCCCTCCATTACTTATTGTTTATTATATCCTCATGTTGTGATTGATACCATTTTGGAATATAGGATGAAAAATTGTTATGATCTTCTAAAATTCCGTTCAATCTTTCCTTCATATCATCTACTAAATGTGGCGTGCTTCGGTTTGTCCATACGATATCAGCTGGGAATGTCATTGCTGCATATAATGAGTACAGCTGCCAAAAGTGAAGTGACGGTTCTCCTCCACAATAACCGTGAACTTGTCCAACCGCAAATGGTTTACTTATTCTTGTAGTAAAGATCGCTACGTTATAAAAATCATGTATTGGATCGCCAAAATCATATCCACCAAAATCGATAACGATAAACTCTTTATTATGAATCATACTATTTGCTGGATGGAAGTCATCGTGTAAAAATGTGATTGGGCGATTTTTCAATAATTGTTTATGCTCCCCTACAAAACTTAATACTGGCTTCAAATCAAGGAAGTCTATTTCATAGTTTGCTAACGCTTCTACGTATCTTTCGTATTTATTCCATCGAACCGTTTCCCATTTATTACTTGCACTTTCTCTTTCAATTGAGTGGATTCTCTTTAATACTTCTCCTGCTTTTCTTCCTGCATAATACTGTTCTTCCACCGATAGTTTCCCTAAACCTTCTTCACCATTTACACCTTGGATCCATTCAAATACTTGAATACATTTATTTAAATCCTCCAGCTTTATAAAATGAATGAACTTAGGCGTAGGAATATGTAATAACTCTAATTGTTTCATATACGTATATTCTTCTTGTTTACGTTCAAAATGAACAGCATCACATATTTTTACAAAATATGTCACTCTATTTTCTAATTCTATTTTATATTTCTCTTCATGTGAAAAACCTTTTGAAATAGCTGTACACTTTGTAATACGAGGCCATTCTAGTTTTCTCTCTATCTCTCTAAGTATTTCTTCCACTATGTTCACCTCTATCAATATATGTACAAACTACTTAACACTTCATGCTCTCGTTTATTTTCCCCATTACACTCCACTGCAAATGGATATTCGCCATGATGATTCAAACGTTCTAGTACTAACCCTTCTCCTTTTGGTTCACAAAACTGCACATGAACATCTCCAAATGATACGCTTTGGCACTCTGCATTCCATTCTTCATTTTTAACGACCTGGCTTGCAGTTAGCCCCATTACTTCTTTCCATTTCCGTACTGTTTCTCGAACATTTTTCACTGCGTAATGGATCGTTTCAATTTGTTGTACTTTGTTTTTATGTTCAGTGATCGTCCCTATGTTACGTAAATCGTTTCTTCTTTCTTCATCCGTTTCATTCCATTGTATAAAGAATGGTAATTTCGGTCCGTTTTCCTCTTGCTTTACAAATAACATTTTCCATTCTAAAAGGCGGCCATCTTTTCTCATACGTTTCCCTTCAAATGGTCCTATCGTATGTAAACCTTGCTTACTAAACTTAACTGCTAGGTCTTCAATGGCATCTGCTCGAATTGCGATTTGTAGCATTCCTTCTCCGTCTTGTAATTTCACTACAGTTTCTTGTACTAATGGATTGTTTGCTTTCTTCGCTTTTTCTTCATGCTGAATTGCTAAAAATTCTATATAGGATAAATCAAAATAACATAAACTATTCCAAGTACCCCAGGTCGTATGCTCTCCGCCTAGTGCAGTATGAAATCCACGCTCCTGCATTTGTTTCGCCGCTTCCTCCGGTGTACCGTGTACTGCGTGTACGAGATGATCAAATCGTAACATGTCTTTCTCCCCTTTCTCTCCATCCTTTTATTGTATATTTTATTTTTCTTTCATTCAATTCAAAAAACTTTAAAACCCAGTTGATTTATACGATTAATATGTATTATAATGAAACAAATTTAATTATTGCTGATTGGAAAAACCAAAGGCACTTTTCTCATACGGGAAAAGTGTCTTTTTCATTTATTATTACAGGGGGATTATTTATGCAGAAATTAATTGTCTTTGCTATTATTGGATTTTTCGCTCAATTGATTGATGGGGCGCTTGGAATGGCGTACGGGGTAACATCTACCTCACTATTATTAATGTTTGGTATCGCACCGGCTGTAGCTTCCGCATCTGTTCATTTAGCTGAAGTCGTTACAACCGCCGCTTCTGGTGCATCTCACCTCAAATTTGGAAACGTTGATAAATATACCGTTTCCAGGCTTACATTGCCAGGAGCAATTGGCGCATTTATTGGAGCATGTTTTTTAAGTAATTTACCTGGCGATGTAATTAAACCGTACATTTCCGTATTTTTATTTACTTTAGGGGTTTATATTTTATTACGATTCCTCATTCAAAAACAAATTGTTACTTCAAATAAGCGTATGTCTGCTAAACAGCTTGTTCCGCTTGGCTTATTTGCTGGATTCGTTGATTCAACTGGTGGTGGTGGCTGGGGGCCAATTACGACACCTGTACTTTTGGCAAGAGGAAATGAAGCTAGAAAAGTTATCGGATCTGTAGACACGAGTGAGTTTCCTGTCTCACTCGCTGCAACAATCGGCTTTTTCATTTCTCTTGGCTGGGAACAAGTAAGCTGGGTTTGGGTATTTTCTCTTATGCTCGGTGGTATCGTTGCGGCACCGATCGCTGCATGGTTAGTGCGCATCGTTCCTTCTCATTTACTTGGCGTATTAGTTGGTGGCCTTATTATCTTTACAAACATTCGTACACTGCTTACTACATTTAAAGTTGATCCAACTATTATTTCACTTTCTTACGTGGCAGTTGGTCTTGTCGTTATTATTTCTATTTTCATTGCTGTTCGCAATCATTCCAAGCGTTCTAACGCATCGACAGCTGGATATCCGAATGATCAAAAACAAATGCTACCATAACGATAAAAATACCGCCCGATATACTTCGAGCGGTATTTTTTATTGTTCTATTTTCCAATTAATCATCGTTTCTGTAGTGCCAATTCTCTTCATATGTAGTTTCTCTAATACACGAATCGAGCTAATATTTTCAAGAAGTGTCTCTGCAATAATCGTTTCTACCTCTTCTGTTTGAAAAGCCCAATTTATTAGCTCTCTTACAGCTTCTGTCGCATACCCTTTATTCCAATATTTCTCAATAAATCCGTAACCAATTTCTACTATATGTTCCTCATTTGGTTTCCCTTTAAACCCTATATCACCTAGAACGATGTCATCTTCTTTTCGAATGACATACCACGCGCCCCAAGGTAATACTTCCTTATCTTTTTTTACAGTTTCTACATGTCCTACAATATGTGGACCACTATCATATCCTTGCTTGCTCGCAACGTGCATCCTCTCTTCTGTACACGGTACTATATAGAGCCTTTCTGTTTCTAATTTCATGTTGATGTCCCCTTTTCAATTAAACAATACTTCAATTTTACCAGAAATAAATAGAATATTCATTCTATTTATCAGATTTATACTTATTCTTTGAAACGAATTTAAGGAATAATCCTCTTTTGATACTTATGTCGAATTATATTTTCTGAATTTTCTTTTAATTTTAGAGGGTTTTTCAATATTTTTTGCGAAACATTTGTATAACAATTTCTTTCTTTATTTTTTTACATAACAGTTGGTTCGGGTGGAGTTTTGCGAGCGTTTCCTATACAATAACCGATATTTTTTGACTTTTCCTAACAAAATATCTTGCAATATATTCAGAAAGTCATTACAATTGCCATATATTAAAAATCTTAGCAATATATCAAATCCTCATCAATCCGATGAGGTAGAGGTTGCGACTTTTATGAGTAAAACGGACGAGACACAGAGAATGTCACCGACTCCGTTTGAAAGGAAAAGTTGCCGAAGTTTATATTTCTTCTCTGGAATTATGAGCTGGGTCTGTCTCCGAAAGGAACAGAACTGTCACGTTTACAAAATTACCGTGTAAACGTGGGGTGCTATCTTAACGGAAGGGTATGATGGGGTGGTTATTTGTGAAACGTTCCGCCAAATTCCTTTGGCGGTTTTTTGTATTTTTCTCCCCCGTTCCTTCCTATCTTACAAGAAAAGGAGTGTTGAACATGAATAGCGCAACGAATCAAGCTACCTCTAAAACGCAAACTACACAAGGACAAGGTGAATTAAAACGCGGATTAAAATCTCGTCACCTTACGATGATTTCTCTCGGTGGTACAATCGGTACCGGACTATTTCTTGCCAGCGGTGGTGTCATCCATTCAGCTGGACCTGGTGGCGCATTAATTGCATACGCCGCAATCGGGATTATGGTTTATTTTTTAATGACAAGCTTAGCTGAACTCGCAGCTTACATGCCTGTTACTGGATCTTTTAGTACTTATGCAACAAAATTTGTTGATCCGTCCCTTGGCTTTGCACTTGGATGGAACTATTGGTATAACTGGGCCATTACAATTGCTGCTGAACTCGCTGCTGTAACATTAATTATGAAATTTTGGTTCCCAGATACCCCTTCTCTTATTTGGAGTGGATTATGTTTAGCTATTATTTTCCTTTTAAACTATTTATCTGTTAAAGGGTTTGGTGAATCTGAATATTGGTTCGCACTTATTAAAGTAGTTACTATTATTATCTTTTTAATTGTCGGCTTCATGATGATTTTCGGGATTATGGGCGGCGAATCTGTTGGCTTTAAAAACTTCACTGTTGCAGATGCGCCATTTAATGGCGGCATTATGGCAATTATCGGTGTATTTATGGCTGCTGGGTTCTCCTTCCAAGGAACTGAATTATTAGGAGTTGCTGCTGGTGAAACTGCTGATCCAGAGCGTAACATTCCGAAAGCAATTCGCTCGATCTTTTGGCGTATTCTTTTATTCTATATCCTTGCGATTCTCGTTATCGGTTTATTAATTCCTTATACAACTGAAAGCCTTGCCGCAAGTGATGTTACAGTAAGTCCATTTACACTTATTTTTGAAAAAGCAGGCGTTGCCTTTGCTGCTTCTGTTATGAACGCTGTTATTTTAACGGCAGTACTATCTGCTGGTAACTCTGGAATGTACGCATCAACTCGTATGCTTTGGGACTTAGCTCGCCAAGGTAAAGCACCGAAGTTTCTTGGTAAATTAGATAGCCGCGGTGTACCTGTTAACGCATTAATCGTAACGTCAATTGTTGGTAGTATCGCTTTCATTGCTTCCTTATTCGGTGACGGTGTTGTATACATTTGGTTATTAAACGCATCTGGAATGTCTGGCTTTATCGCATGGGTCGGAATCGCAATTAGTCATTACCGTTTCCGTAAAGCATATATCGCTCAAGGTAAAGATTTAAAAGACTTACCATATAGAGCAAAATGGTTCCCGTTCGGTCCAATCTTCGCATTTGCACTTTGTGTCATCGTAATTTTAGGACAAAACTACGGCGCATTCATGGGCGAAGCAATCGATTGGAACGGTGTACTCGTTTCTTACATCGGTTTACCACTCTTCTTAGTACTATGGTTAGGATATAAATTTACGAAGAAAACGAAAGTGATTCCACTTGATAAATGTGAATTGAAATAAAGTGAAACGAGCAAACAAATATGTTTGCTCGTTTTTTATTCCAATGCTTCTCCCTTCCCTATTCCTCCTGTTTTTGCAATAATAAAGGAAATATACATAAAGGTTGGGATACCATGAACATTCGCATTACTGATGAAGCAAAAGCAGCTATACATAGATTAGAACGTGAAGACAAAAAAATCATTCGCATTAGAGGAACAATGACAAACTCTTGCAGTATTTTCGTTGATGTTGATTTAATTTGGGATACATATGATGCAGATTATGTTGTATATGAAGATGCTGAGTTTATCGTACAAATGGATTCATTTACGAAAGACTACACTGGTGATACGGTGACACTTGATTATAAAACGACAGGTTTTAGTATTACGACTCCGAGTGAGACTTTAGTTTATGGGTTGTCGATTAAAAAATAAAAATTATTTTCAGCTGATCAATGAGGTGAAAAAATGGGTAATTATGTTCCGTTAAAATTTTTATTTAATGAAGAATTAGCAGAAATAATGGCTGATTCTATTTGTAAACACGATCCTAATTTCTCTAAAAGAAACTTCGTATCTTCCGTAACATGTAAAGTTGAAAATTTAGAGTTAAAGCAACGTATAGAAGTAATAGCAGATGAATTACACGATGCATTACAAAAAGATTTTAATGCAGCAATACATATTTTACTGAAAACATTGGGGCCAGAAAACACAACAGAAGTAGGCACATTTACAAACGGATATATGTACATGCCTTTTGCAAAATACGTTGAAAAATATGGGCTTAACGATTTTGAACCCTCATTTAACGCCATGTATGAAATAACAAAAAGAAATACTGCTGAATATGCTATTCGTCCTTTTCTTGAAACATACCATGATGGCACACTAGACATATTACAACAGTGGATTCATGACGAAAACAGCCACATTAGGAGATTAGTTTCCGAAGGTACAAGACCAAGACTTCCTTGGGCTAAAAAAATGGGAGCTCTGAAAGGTGACTTTAAGAACAATTTACAACTTCTTGAACCATTAATGAATGACCCGTCTAAATATGTCCAAAAATCAGTAGCCAATCATATTAACGATATTACGAAAGAAGGTCAACTACTCCCACTGAGATAAAACGTTTCAGTGGGGCTTGAGTTTGAATGCTAGGTCTTTTCGTCTATCACTAGACAGGTTGACGCTCTAGCATTCATGCCACCTTACGGTAACACCCCAAGTAAGTTTTTGGTTGGTACTGGCAACGAACGAGTGTTTTCCCACTTGCACCACCCTTTCGAAAAAGAGCGATTCTTCCTTATGGAAGAAGCCACCACTCAGATGAATCTGGCGTGTGCTACAAGCCCCGACAAGTCGAATACACATGGATGGTTGACACACCCACTAAGCTATGCACGAGGCAACAGCCTTACGTTTTTGCACTTCTAATAGAATCGGCGTTTTCACTTTGAGGTTGTCATCCAATTCTACAACTCTTGATTTTTGCAATGTATTCAGCGCACCATTAATATCAGCATGGATACATGTTCCTGCTTTACTTTGGTACAGACCACGAGTGATTCGTTTGCCACTAAAGTGATAATGCGTCTTATCATCCTTAGTCCAAACTGGAATCGGATCTTTATCCAGAAAACTAGCTTTTGAAGTATAGCTTTCTTCTTGTTTTAAAAATCGGATCCCTTCTTTTACACATTTATTCTCAATTGCTGCAATCAGTTTATGAAACGGGATTTGAACAAATGTTTGATTATTCTTTTTCCCCATCTCAGATTTTTGTTTCCAACCAACGTTATAGCCTACGACAATCGTATCTATGCCAAATGCTTTCACTTTTTTAAACAACAAGCCTATCGTTTGTGAAATGTAACCATTTATTTGTCGTTCTCGTTTATGCCAAAGTGCAGCCATTCTATTCGTTACAACTCGTTTTGAAATTCCGTTTTCAATATTTTTCTGTTGCAGATTACATATCATTTTGTTGAAATATTGGTTTATGGATTTTAATTTTTTTCCATCAATTAAGAAGGTATCACCTGTATTTGTTATACAACTTACTAATCTATCTACACCTAAATCGCAACTCAAAGCGTTACTCGTAGTCGTGGATTGTTTCTTCATTTGAGAAACGTGCATTTCATATGTATAATGCACCTCAAAGAACCGACCTTTTTGCTTCGGTACAATCTCAATGTAGGAGATTTTTTTATGTCTTAAGTTTTTCGGCATACGTATTTTAATGGAACCGAATTTTTGCCTGAATGCAACACTCATCGGAATCATCCAAAACCCGTTATCATCCACTTTTGGAACTTGATAGATTTCAATGATTCGTTTGTCAGTGGAACGAGAATACTTCGGAAACTTAGGGCGACCTGTAAACTTCTCAGGATTTTTCTTCCACTGTTCCAAGGCTTTAAAAAAGCTCTTTACTTCTGCATACAAGGCTCTACAAATGGCTTGAACAGAGTTTGATTGAATGCCACAGTAATTCATATCGGCTTGCATGGCAGTGTCCACTTCTTTTACAGTAGCCATCTTGTTATTATTCAGGTAACTTTGTTTCATCGTATACAATCCAACATTTCGCAACGCTTTTGAACTATGTGACATGCGCTGAAGTAAACGAAATTCTTTTGCGGTAAGGCAAGCCCGTCCGATATTTTGTTTCTGCGTGAATCGTTGCATGGTTTCTCTTTTCTTTTGTTTACGTAATACTTTCACTGCTTTCTTTCTAGCCATTGTTTTCACCACCTTTCTTAGAGAGTTCATTGCTTTTGACAAATCAATATTTGGAACGAAACGCAACAAAATGTGAACATGTTCTTCATCGTAATTCCCTTTGGTTCAAGTAGCCGAATGATGATCATTATTCAATTTCGTTGTCTTACAATCTGTTCCCTCCTTATCTAGGATAGATTATATCGTAAGATAAAAAGAAATAAATATTCGCCCCGGGAAATTTATTACAAACGAAACAAAAGAGTTCAGTCTACCTTCTGACAGCAATTCATCTCCACCTGAATTGTTGGGTTTCGCCCGTAACACAAATCAGATGGAGATGAATTGCCGAAAGGGAGAAAAAGTCCTTATACTTCAAAAATGAAGTATAAGGACTTTTTCTCTTTCAAACATTACCCTTGCCTTAAAATATTTCGAAACATTTCCGGCTTATTTCGTTCAAAGCTTTCTATAAGTTCTTTTCCAAATATCGTTATACTCTTCTCCCAAGGGTGGCCTAAATAGCCCCACTTAAAGTCTTTCTGAATAAAGAAATAGTAATCTCCATTTGGAAATACAGGTATAATCCACTCATTAAATTCATTTCTTTCAAACTCTAAATGTGGATTCACCCAATAACACTCATGTTGCCAATCCAGTGCCATGATATATTCATTCGATGCTGTATTTTTTTTAAAAGCTTGTAACGCTTTACTTTCCAGATCGTTTATCGACTCCCCAAAGTAATGAGAAATATCATATGTTACAAAAGGACTTGGCACTTTAAATGATGGAAATATAGAATCACTTGGTGAAAACTTTAGCTTACTATCTATCCTGTCCCAAATTTGGTCGTACTCCTCGTCTGTATACTCCATCCAGTTTCCCATTAAACAACTACCTTCCCCCATAATTTCAAAGGATTTTCACTCGATTATCCCGAATATATAAATCACCATTCTCACAAGGAGCGAATGTATATGAATCTATTCGAACACGAAACGTAAAACCGTTCCACTTTAATAAGAGGTCCTCCTTTTTTTCTTTTCTCATCATAACATTTACTTACAAAATAGGAGGATACAATTATGAAACGTGATCCATTATTTTTAACTTTATTAGAAAGTGCTAATACAAATTTTAGCGGTTGGGATTTCTCATTCATTTCAGAAACGGGTCGAATGAAGAGCCAGCCTTTATCGTGGTCGTACGGCAGCACTGCTTTCCAGCTTATGCAGCATGCAGAATCAATGCTCGATATGGGTACTGGCGGTGGAGAGTTTTTATCTATGTTACAACCGTTCCCGTCAACTATTTATGCTACTGAGGGCTATGCTCCAAACGTGCCAATCGCTCGAAAGAAATTAGAACCTTTAGGGGTTACAGTTATAGAGGTAACAGATGATACTGCTTTACCATTTCAAAATGGTCAGTTTGATTTAATCATAAATCAACATGAATCATATGCTGCTTCTGAAGTAAAAAGAATACTTTCTACAAATGGAACATTTCTTACCCAACAAGTTGGCGGCCTTGATTGTGCGGAACTTAATGAGCAGTTTAACGCACCGCTAAATAGCGAATTTACAAGTTGGTCGCTTGAAGCAGCATGCATTGAGTTAAAGCAAAATGGATTTACTATTTTAGAAGAAAAAGAAGAATTCCCTTTTCAACGCTTTTACGACATTGGCGCTATCGTCTATTATTTAAAAGCGATTCCGTGGCAAATTCCTGATTTTACTGTCGAAGGTTACTATGAGGAATTATATCGTATACATGAAATCATCTTACAAAAAGGTTATTTTGATGTGAAGCAACATCGTTTTATGATTAAAGCGATTCGCAGTTAATCATGGAGCATATGAAAAAGAGATGGATCTACCATCTCTTTTTTTATTTTCACTCAATATTTTCTATATTTAAACACTTCGTTTCACAGTAATAGCCTTTGCCACCAACATAAACTTTTTCTATTTTATTCTCGCTATCGGTTGCTAATTTAACTAATATTTCGGAAGGCGAGTGTAAAGAATAACCTTGTTCAAATACATAGACTTCTTTTTGTAAGTAGCGCTGTTCATAAAGGTAACAAGCTAATGCACCATTTGAAGTTCCAGTCGCTGCTTCTTCATTAATGTCGTATAGCGGAGCAAAGTTTCTGCATATAATTCGATTGTCATTAAAAGTATATAGATGCATCCCGACAACATTATAATACTTGCTGATTTCTTTAATTTTTTCAAAATTAGGTTGCATTGTATGTAATTGTGTTTCGCTTTTTATAGGAATTAAAATATCTTTTAAGCCCGTGGAGACAATTTGAATTGGGTATGTATTGTCTATATCTTTAATGTCAAAGCAGTCGATAAACTCATTTGGAGATATAACATCATAGAATATCGGTTCGTTTTGTTCCATGAATATGATGTCATCTTTTATGGTAATAGTAAGAACACCGCTGTTCGTTTCAATCGTATAGCGATTCTTGAAAAGTTTATTTACATGCATCAGTATCGCGAAAGAGCCAATTGTGGCATGACCACATAAATCAACTTCCTCTTTTGGTGTAAAATACTCAATTTTATAATCAGCAATTTCAGATTCTGATATAAATGCGGTTTCCGCATAGCCCAGTTGTTTGGCTATTGCCATTTTTTGAGTAGTGGTCAATGTATTCTCCATAAATACCACTCCTGCTTTATTTCCGCCTTTATGATCCTTGCTAAATGCACTTGCAACATAAACAGATATTTTCATAAGACACCTTCCTTCCTCACTTATAGTAAATTGTAGCATAGAACGTACTACATATATATATTGTTGGATAAATTAGCCATAAAGCAAGAGACAAACTATTTTTTAGCATCTGAACTCTCCAAAAATAGTTTGTCTACAGTCTGAGAGTTAGATCTACCATCTCTTTTTTCCCGTTTATTTAGCAAAAGTTTGTGGTAGCTTCTAGATCATTAAGTAAGTTCGCGTCTCGCAATCGCATCAGCTAATGTAATAAGTTGCTCGTGCGTTATCTTTCCTGTTACCTTCGCTTTAATAATTTTTTCCATTTCTTTTGTAATAATCATACCTTCTATTGCTAGATTCGCTTTAGCTGCCTCAAAAGCTTTATTCAGTTCTTTATCACTTTCAGAACAAGCTACAAAAAGGAGCATCGTACATATGATGATGATGCCTAATGAAATATATTTCCGAAACATATCCTCACCTCGCATATATAATGAGAGCAATCAACATAAAAATGCTGATTGCTCTATAAAAGTATTATCTACTAGAATATAAGATTGAATGTTTTCATATTTTTCTATTGAGAAATAAGTTGTTTTTCATACCGTTTGTTCGCATCATCTTCTGACAAACATGCAGTTGTGTAGTTAATAATATTCCGATTATCATATGTGAATATATGCTCTAACTTATTTTCTTCTTTTAATATTATCGGTAAGTATTTTTGTAAATTGCTAACTACACCTCTATTATCATGATTCAATATCCAATCAATTTCTTTCCATTCTAATAATCCTTCCGCCGTACTTAATGGTGTATTCATTTGTACTCCATCTGGTAAATCAGCAAGGAATACATACATTCCCTCACCATCCCAAGACTCGTCTTTATCTTTAAAAATAACATTCCCCTTATACGTTACACTTGGAAGCTCTATTCCCGTTTCCTCAAGCGTTTCTCTAATAATCCCTTCGTATGGCGTCTCATTCTCTTCTATTTTTCCACCAACACCATTCCACATTCCCATATTCGGCTTTTTATTTCTATTTAATAAGAGTATTTCATTTCCTTTTCTAACGAAGCAAATTGTGTACTTATACATAGGTTCCTTTTCCCCTCATCTACATATTTAAATTGCATTTTGATTAGAACTTACTGAATTAAGTTTTTTATTATATAAACAATTGGTTTTTAATGAGGTATTTTGCTCATTTTTATTAAAAAACATTCTCCTTATAATTATATTTCACATATTATATTGTACAACTTTCGTTTCAGAAAGGAGTGTTCAAAATCGATAACATAAGTAGCGAGTTTTTAAAACAATATTACGATAGTCGAGTCTGGTTATATGATACACATTGGCTTGGTGTCCCCATTCTCAAACTTCCCACTGATCTTTTTTTGTATCAAGAAATTGTTTACGAATTAAAACCCGATTTAATTATTGAATGTGGTACTTGTTATGGTGGTAGTGCATTGTATTTAGCTTCTATATTAGATTTAATTGGAAAAGGTCATGTACTTACTATTGATATATTCCCTCAACCAAATCGTCCATCCCATGACCGAATTACGTATGTAACAGCTTCTTCTGTTTCTGTACAGGCCGTCCAAACCATTTTAAGTATGCGCAAACCTGATGATGTGATTTTAGTTATTTTAGATTCAGATCATAGTAAAGAGCATGTCGCAAAAGAACTTTTACTTTATAAATCTATCGTTACTACTGGTAGTTATATTATTGTAGAGGATACATCTATTAATGGAAATCCTGTTTCTCCCGATTGGGGGCCAGGTCCGATGGAAGCTGTAGAAGAGTTTTTAACTAAAAATAACAACTTCATAATCGATGAATCTAAACATAAGTTTTTCATTTCATTTAATCCAAAAGGTTTTTTAAAGAAGATAAAGTGAAACTTTAATAAGCGGAGTTTTGTTCATTCCCCGACTTATTATTAGTTGAACCAATCGGGCTTTTACGGGCAGTTGATCTCCCACCTAACTCCTTTGCACTGCTGAATTTTGAGGTGTGGGTCTTACTGCCCGTTAATGCGGGGTAAAGTGAAACTTTAATAAGTGGGGTTATACAAAACCCCACTTATTCTATAATCTTCATTTTTGAAAACGGATAATATACAAATTCCACTTTGCCTATTATGTTATCTTCTTCAATATATCCTAAGCCATTTCGACTATCTCTACTAAGTTCACGATTATCTCCCATTACAAATAACTTATTTGGCGGGATTTTTGTCTTTTGAAAGTTGTAAAACACTTGCGTATTATTGAATAAATCTTTATTTGTATACGGTTCTTCTTGCTTTTTATCATTCACATATACTGATCCATTCGTTATGTTAATTACGTCACCAGGAAGTCCTATTACTCGTTTTACATAATATTTCGACTCATCCTCTTCCTTTATAATGACAATTTCTCCGTGCTCTAGATTAGAAAAATGTACTGCTGCTTTATTTACAAATACGTAGTCTTCTTCATATAAAGTTGGTTGCATCGATTTCCCTTCCACTTTACATAAAGTAAAAGAATGATAGGCTACTACCAAAACAAACACGAAGAGTATGTATTTCCCCCAGCCTCTTTTAATCTCCTGCTTCATATCCATTCCCACCTTATTTAAACGCTTTTTAACTCAAAAAATAGATCACTGCACAATAAGTCTCCATGCAGTGATACTATTTTTACTGGGCCTTGTTCTGTTGTTCTACTGGGATTGGATTTCCACCCGTTCTTTTCGCTTTCAATTCAAAATACGCATCCAAAATCTCTTTACCAATCGCGGAATTAATTCCTGATTTGTCATCATTCACCCAAGGTACAACAACTGAAAAAGCAACTTCCGGATCTGCATCATATGGTGCATAACCGGCAAGAGTTAAATTATAACATTTTTTTCGGTTATAGTTTTCATCTCTTCCAATATCACTTTCTCCACCATATACAGTTTCAGCTGTTCCTGTTTTTCCCGCTGGTTTATACGGTAACCCTTTAAACGTTGCAGTACCTGTCCCGTCAGTTTCTTGAAAAACTCTTCTAAATCCTTCTTTTACATGATTAATATATGAAGTGTCCATATCCACTCGATTTAAAATAACTGGTTCAATAGACCGAACAACTTTTCCAACATCCTCTGGTTTATGTGGTTGCTCTCTCACTTCTTGTACAATTTGTGGTTTCATTCGGTAACCGCCGTTTGCAATTGTTGAAATATATTGAGCAAGTTGCAGCGGCGTATATGTATCGTACTGTCCAATCGCATAATCAAGTAAGAAACCCGGTATGTTATCAGTTCTCCCCATTTGACCAATCGATTCATTCGGTAAGTCAATTCCAGTCGGTACACCTAATCCGAACTGTCTAAAGTAGTAACGCATTTTATTAAATGTCTCTCGTTTAATGTCTAACGGATTGTTTGGTACATAATTTACACCTGCCATTTTTAAAGCAGTGTTAAACATGTAAACATTCGATGAAACTTGTAAAGCTCTTAAATCATCAATGTCACCAAAGTCTTTCCACGATTTCTTTGGCTTAGCACTTCCTTTAAAATACATTGGTGCATCAAAGAAATGCGTATACGGCTTAATTGTTTCAGTTTGATATCCGGCTAATAACGTAGCCCCTTTCACAGTTGACCCTAACTCATAAGAACTTGTCATCGTTCCTAAAGCAAAGTCTTCTATTTGCATACCGCCATCTTTATTTACAATTTTCTTTCCACCTATTGATAATATTTGCCCATTTTTCGGGTTCATCATTACAACGAACGCACGATCCATCATTGGCTCTGCCGAATGAAATGCTCGTAAATTCTTTTCAAGGCTTTCCTCTACTTTTTTCTGTAACTCCATATCCACTGTTAACATTAAATTATTTCCACTTTTTCCTTCAGTCACTTTTTCTGTCCGAATAATATTTCCCGCTTTATCCGTAATATTTCTAGACTGTTCTTTCGTTCCATGTAATGCATCTTCGTACTGTTTCTCGATATAACTCTTACCAATGCGATCATTTCGGTTATAATCACGCACTAAATAATAATCTAACTGTTCTCTCGGCAAACCCTCATTTTCAGTAGAAACGCTACCAAGGATAGAACGAAGTATTTTATCATTTGGGTATTCACGTTCCCAATCCACTGTCGTATCCACTCCTGGCAAAATTGCCAATCTTTCACTTACGATTGCATATTCATTTTGACTTACATCTTTTTTAACAATTTGCGGCGTCATTTTATATCCTGCATTCATCCTACTTTTAATTGCTAGTACTTCTAGATCCTCTTTTGATAGTTCGCTTAATTCTTCTGGCGTAATTCTTTCACGGCGCAACTCTTCAACCTTTTTATCTAATTCTTTCCCCTCTATCTCTTGCTTCCTAAATGCACTCTCATCTTCTTTCGTTACTTTTTCTGCTGCTCGTTTTTCATTTAACTGCATCCAAAAATCTTTTTTATCTGTTTCCGTCAACTTATTTATATCTTCTGGCGACATTTCAATAAGCTGAGCTAAATTTCTTGCTACTTGTAAAACTTCTTTCGAATCTACTCCTTTCATTTTCGTATATGTAACGGTTCGTAGTGGTTTATTATTTACAATCACTTGACCTTGCCGATCAAACATTTTCCCCCTAGGAACAGGAGTGCTTACCGTTACATCTTCCTTTTTATTCACTTCATTTCTATACGTTTCTCCATCAATGATTTGTACTTTACCTAATTGAATTATAATAGCTGAAAATAAAAGAAAGACGATAAAAAATAGTACATTTAATCGAAATGGAATATGCGTCTTTTTCTTTTTCGATTGTTTCTTCTGCTCCTTTTTCTGTCTCATTTCGCTCCCTCGCTTCATTCTATTAACATTTCTACGCAAAATCATTATGTATCAAATTTATTTATATGATATATATAGAATTTTATATTAATTACTAAAGAAATAAAAGATTTAATTTTCAGTATTTTAATTTTATATCCTATTTATTACCATTCCCTTAATTCGGCATAACATGAATTTTCTTCTAACAGAAAGAGTGTATACAATTGTTTTTTTATACCATTCATTTACATTTCTCTGTATACTAACAATAAAAGGCATTACTAAGGAGAAAATGAAATGAAAGGTTCATTCACAATTCATACTAATACGTCATATTGTTTAAACTTTATGATTTATATTCAAAACATTTATCTTAACCAACATGAGAACAAAGAAAATTTGCGGTTTCCTTACATAGCAAGACAATTAAATTTCTCTACTGACTTTGAAGATCATTTCAAAGAATTATGGCATATACTTCGTAAACAAATTGCTAACGACCGATATGATTTACAATTTTTTTATGAGGAAAATAATATCTTTTACGAGAAGCTTTTTGACACTCAATTCTGTAATGAGGAATCCTTTAAAGAAATGCTGTATAGTTTTAAAGTATGGTGGACTAGCATAGTAGGTCAGCATTCATTAGAATGGTCTGTAAGTGAGTATAGTACGCAACTTTATAACGACTTAGTTTTATACTTAAAACAAAACGAAATTGAACCTTTACAACCGCTACACATTAGCTTACTTTATGACGATTGTATATTCGCTTAAGATAATATTACTTCTTACTCTGCTGTTTTACCTACGAAACACTTTTTTATAAATTATAGAGATGTGGTTACTACATTATCGACCTGTTTTCATGTGGCTTAAAACAGTAATTATTCAAATAAAAAACTGAGGTGAATACCTCAGTTTTTTTGATAACTTATTTCATTGAAGATAACCCTTTAACAAACTCACCAATCTTATTTTGAAAAACAAAATCAAAGTTATATTCTTGCCCTGTTAACTCTTCATTTACTAAAATTGTCGTTGCCCCTATTTCCCTCTTTGCGATTTGCGGGAATGAAGCGACGGGTTGTACTTTTAATGAAGTTCCCATAACGATAAGCACATCTGTTTCATATAAACGTTTTATCGCATTTTGATATTGCGGCAATGTATCCCCGTATAAAACAACGTCTGGATTTAAAATGAAATTACACTTCTCGCAGCGAGGCACTTCATGATCAATCATATACTGCAAATCATAGCCCACTTTACACTTCGGACAATGTGCTGTTTGAAGTGTTCCATGTAAATCAATGACATGCTTACTACCGCCTAGTTGATGTAAACCGTCAATATTTTGCGTTAAAATCGTAATATCTTTCCCTTGTTCTTCTAATTCAGCTAAAAAGCGATGGCCACGATTTGGTTTATATTGATGAAACGTATTAATTTGAAATATTTCTTTATAATGCTTCCAAAATTCTTTCGGGCTTCTATTATAATATCCTCTTGATAAATACATCTCCACATTCGCATCAGCATACAATCCATTTGCTGAACGGAAATCGGGAATACCACTTTCCGTACTTGCTCCTGCACCTGTTAACACTGTAATTTTCTTCGCTTTTTCTAAAATTGAACGTACTTCTTCAAATTGTTGCACAAAAATCACCTCTATGTATTTTCCTATACTTATTATACCAGTTGTTTACAGGAGGTGTCGTACGATTCGATTTATTTAATGCGTCGTACCCCCAATTTCAACAATATCCACCTCAACTGTCGTCGTTACCTCAACTGCCAATTCTATTCCTTTACTAATCGTAGAAAGTGACATACTCGGTTGGCCTGGATAGTTACTCGCTTGTTCTGGTAAGAACGGAATATGAATAAATCCGCCTTTTATTTTCTTATCCTGTTTCTCTAGTTCATGCATGAGACCGTAGAATAAATGATTACAAACGAATGTACCTGCTGTTTGTGAAACAGAAGCTGGTATACCTTCTTTTTGCAGTCTTTTTACAATTGCTTTCATCGGAAGTGTAGACCAATAGGCAGCTGGTCCTTCTTCTACAACCGGTACATCTACCGGCTGATTCCCTTCATTGTCAGCAATTCTTGCATCATCAACGTTAATTGCGACACGCTCTATCGTAATATCTGGTCTGCCTCCAGCTTGTCCAATACATATAATCATTTCAGGGTTTAGTTCTTCTATATACTCTTTTAATACGCTGATTGATTTTTGGAATACAGTTGGTACTTGTTTACTAATAATCTTATATTCTCCCACTGTTTTTTCATGCAAACTTTTTGCGACTTCCCAAGCTGGATTAATGCTTTCTCCGCCGAACGGGTCGAACCCTGTTAGTAATACTGTTTTCATAGTTTTCTCTCCTAATTAGAAACGATATACAAGACCGTACATAATAAACATATTTATAATAAAGATTGAAAGAGCAATTGGTACTTGCGCTTTAATAACTGCATTTTTATCTTTTAGCTCTAAAAGCATTGCCGGAACGATATTAAAGTTTGCTGCCATTGGAGTAAGTAGCGTTCCGCAATATCCAGCAAACATACCGAGCGCGGCCATAATTGCCGGGTTTCCTCCGTGCATTTGAACAATTAAAGGTAAGCCAATTCCGCCAGTAATAACGGCAAACGCTGCAAATGCATTTCCCATTACGACTGTAAAGAGCATCATTCCTAAACAATATGCCATAACAGCAACGAACGGATATTCTGTCGGTAATACTTGTCCGACTAAATCAGAAACGACTTGTCCAACGCCAGACTTTGCGAAAATACCGCCAAGTGCTGCTAACATTTGCGGTAAAATAACAGCCCAGCCAACAGCTTGTAATAGTCTGCTTCCTTCTTGAACAGGCGTTGTTATTTTCGATTTCGTAATACGCATCGCCGCAATGAATGCAAGTAGTGCCCCAAGTGCTAATGCAACTAATGTGACTTTATCCGGATCAACAAGGGATACATTCCCCCATTTAATCTTCCCTAACGTTAACGTACCGATAATTGTAAAAATAGGAATTAATAGTGCAGGCATAAAAATTTTATTTTTTAATTTCTCCGCATGTTTCACACGTTCTTGTACTGGAACTTCTTTCTCCTCTGATTTTGTTACTTTATTTAATGAAGCTAACACGACCATAGTGAGCACGATACAGCCAACATAAAACGAAGGGATTACATTTCCGAATAAAAAGGTAACTGCAAATAGCGCCCAAAATGAGCTAGAACCAAATCGATTTGGATGTTGACGATCAAATGCAATACGAACGGCGATAAAAGCAACGATTATTCCTAATACGTAATAAATTGTATCCATTGTGATGATGTTCATTTTATATTGCCTCCTTCTCTTCTTTTTCTTTTGATGCCATCGTTTTCGCTATATATTTATCAAATCTTCTAAATCTGATCCAGCTTACGATAAGTGCTGATATTGCAGTTGGAATGCCCCAAAGCGCCATATCCCATACACCGACATGCATACCTACTGAATCGAAGAATCCTTTCATTAATCAAATAGCACCAGTCGCGATAAATATATCCTCTCCGAAAAACCATGCTGTATTTTCCGCAGCTGCTGCATTCGCTTTAATTTTTTCTCTTAACTTTTCAGGGAGCTTACCATATTTCCCTTGCGCAGCCCCTTCTGCCATCGGTGCAACGAGCGGTCTTACCGTTTGTGCATGACCACCAATGTTCAGCCCCAGTGCTGCTGATGATTCTCTTATCGTAAAATATGACATTAATACTCTTCCAGTTGTTGCACCTTTTGATTTCGTTATAAGTGCTTCTGCTCTTTCTTTTAAACCGTAACGCTCTAAAATTCCGATTACCGGTAAAGTTAATATAATTGGCATAGACATATATCTATTTTCTATGAAAAACTTACCGAACATGCTGATCACATCATAAAAGCTTAATCCCGAAACCATACCCGTAACAATACCTGCAACCATAACTACTAAAAGTGTATTCAATCTAAATAAAAAGCCCACCGCAACAAGTAATATCCCGATTAATTTCACCAATTCCAACACTTCCCCTCATTTTTTTATTTCGGTGCACAAATAGAAATACCATTAAGTTCGAATGTTCTGTATATTTTTCTCGCAAATTGGACTGCTTTTTCTCCATCACCATGTAAACAAATTGTTTTCGCTTGAACCGCTACTTTCTCTCCGCTCACCGCGTTTACATACCCTTCTTTCACCATTTGAAGCACTTGCTTTATCGCTTCGTCTTCATTTTTTATGAGCGCATTTTCTTCTGTCCGGCTCGTTAACGTTCCATCTTGCTTATACGTACGATCTGCAAAAGCTTCTTGTACGAGAGTTACATTATATTTTTCCGCAGCCTGTATAGACGCCTCGCTATTTGCTAATCCGTAAAGTAATAGATTGGGATTACTATGATAAATTGCCTTCGTGATTGCATCTGCAATTTCCGGATTTGTCGCCGCCATATTATATAGGGCACCGTGCGGTTTTACATGATGCATTTTCCCGCCTGCCGCTTTCACAAAAGCATCTAATGCGCCGATTTGATATAAAACGTAATCGTATACTTCACTTGCTGAAACATTCATGTTTCTTCTTCCAAATCCAATTAAATCAGGAAAACCAGGATGCGCGCCAATTGCTACGTTATGCTGCAGTGCCTTTTCGACCGTTTTCCTCATTACAGTCGGATCTCCCGCATGAAAACCACAAGCAACGTTTATAGAGGACACGAACGGAAGAATTTCATCATCATTCCCCATTTTATAAGCTCCAAAACTTTCTCCTAAATCACAGTTTAAATCGATTGTCGTCACGATGTTTTCCCTCCCAATGTCAGCTTCGTAAAGCGATGAATTTTTTTAATAGATTCATATTTACTTCTTGTTCTATGTACAATTGTTCCGCTTCTTCAAGCGTAATTTTCTCAAATGAAACATAGTCCCCTGGTTTTAGCTGAGCAAGAAGAGGTAAATCTACTGAAATGATATTTCCCATTCTCGGATAGCCACCTGTCGTTTGCCTATCTGCCATTAATATAATCGGCTGTCCACCGTTTGGCACTTGAATCGTTCCGAATGTAACGGGACTCGATAAAATCTCTTTTTCTTCCACTCTATTTAAAACTTCTCCTTCAACTCTATAACCCATACGGTCAGCGTAATTAGATACTTTATACTCTTTCGTAAAAAATGCCTTTATACTTTCTTCTGTAAATTGATCATATTCAAAGTTAGTTATGACACGCAGCTTAGGATACTTCTTATACTTTGGCAGTACGCTTTTGCTAATTGTCCATTTCGTTTTGTTTCGCTCATCGTTTTGTAAGTTTTGAATGCAATGACTCGCCATTTCTGTGTGCGTTCCAATTTGAAAATAATCTCCCTTTTTCAGCATTCTTCCTTCCATACCACCAATCGCAGCACGTATGTAAGTACTTTTGCTTCCCATTATGCGATCAATCTGTATACCACCTGCAAAAGTCACATACGTTCTGCAACCGCTTTTCACTTTCCCAAAACAAAGCATACTACCTTCTTCCGCTAAAATGGACGCCATAATGGAATTCGCTTCCCATTCAGTAACGGCTCCATATTTGCTCCGCCAATCGCAAGCAAAGTCGTTTTCTTTATTAACAATTTAGGCCCCATAATTGTCATTTCGAGTCCAGCTTCATTCTCTTCATTACCGACTAACATATTGATCATCCGAAGTGCACTTTGATCCATGGCCCCGCCAACTGGTACACCGTATTGTTGATAATGAGCTCGCCCTAAATCTTGGACTGTTGTAAACATTCCTGCATGTAAAACTTCTACATCCATTCTTTAGCCCCCTCAAGTGATACATACTCTTCCTTCGTTATTGGGATAAATCGTAAATACATACCGCTTTGAATATATGTTGGTGTTTCTTCTTCTGGATTAAATAAGGAGATTGGTGTTCGGCCAATAATATTCCATCCACCCGGTGTTTCAAGCGGATATATACCTGTTTGATTTCCGCCAATACCTACCGAACCAGGAGCAATTTGTAACCGTGGTGTTTCTTTTCTAGGTGTTTCTAGCTCTTTTGATAGCCCTCCTAAATACGGGAATCCTGGTGTAAAACCTAACATATATACAAAATATGTTATTTCACTATGTATGCGAATGACATCCTCCGCTCGTAATCCTCTATAATGTGCGACCTCTTCTAAATCAGGTCCATATTCCCCCCCGTAGCAAACAGGTATAGAAATATGTTCCATATCCTGATTTAATTCTTCTTGATACGAATTACAAAGCTCCTGTATATACCGGCAAACGTAATGATATGATCCTTCACTTCTCCCATTTCGCTTCCATACTTCATATACATTGTAGTAGACCGCTAATGAAGTGAAAGATGGTACACACTCAACCATTCCTGTAAACGGGTGTCGTCTCAACGCTTGAAATAATCGCTGCACTTTTTCGTATGTCTCCATCCCAATTTCTTCACCAAATGTAACAATAATTGCTTGATCCCCTAACGCAGAAAATTTCATCCTACTCCCTCTTTCTATGCCAAAAAGCCGAGTTCTTTCGAAATTCGATGTGCTGTTTCTTTCACCTTCGCAATAAAATATGCAATGTTACTTTCGTTATACTCAATTGCTAATCCCGAAATACTAATACCTGCTACAACCGTTCCATCGCTTGCGAAAATGGGCGCTGCTATAGCCGCTGTATAATTTTCTAACTCAGAGTAGCTAATTGTATGTCCTTCCTTTTTCGCCACTTGTAACACTTCTAGCAATTGTTTCTTATCCACGATTGTTCCATCTGCAAACTGTTTTAAATCCGTTTCCTCTACGTATTTCCGTTTCTCTTCCTCAGAGAAATACGAAAGTAAAATCCTCGGACATGCGCCAGCATAAAGCGGTGCTCTTCTTCCAACAGCTGTATACACGCGTACAGGCTGAACACCTTCCATCTTTTCCACATAAATCGCGTCATTACCATCTTGAATAATTAAATTAACTGCCTGTCCTAAACTATTTCTAAGCTCTTTCATATATGGAATCGCAATATTTCTTACGGATAATCTTTGTGAAACAAGTTGACCGAACCGTAAAAAAACGACTCCTAGACGATACTTCCCCTTCTCGTTTTTTTGTAAAAACTCCATTTCTTCTAACGAGCCAATTAAACGATAAACAGATGTTTTCGGCATACTCGTAATCTGAACCATATCTGTTAAACTTAGCTCTTCATGCTCATAAAACAACTCTAAAATATCCATTGTCTTAACTGCCGTTTTATTTATACTCATTCTATCTCCCTCTTGTTCCGAATTTCGGAACTTAAATTCCGTTTTTCGAAACAAACATATAATTTAAAATTATAAAATATTCTTTCAATTCTATCAATATTTTTTTCAATCTCATGAACCGATATATTTGTCAGTAGTTTAAAAAACGTAAATAATTAAATGCATTTGTAAATTTTCACATCAAACTATTACATATCCAACATATTTCAATTATCATTATATATGTAAAACAACATATAAGGAGTTTTTCTTTTGAAAAAGTTGCTAGTAATTCTTGCTATTATGTTATTTTTTTGTATAGGTTATAATGTAACATTTGCGACGAATGAAGATACTCATGCAACCGCTACAGTTGCCCAATATCATAAAATAGCGAACGAAGAAATTCATTTTTTCGGATCAAGTATTTCTAGCTTTAACTACTCTCACGGTGATGAATTAAACCTTTTTGTAAAAAATATAGGCGATTCTCCTTTTAGTTACACTTTATATAACGCTAAAGGTGCTTGGATGATTGACGGAACTTTAAAAACTGGGGAACAAGCAATCAATGAATTTAATATAAATTGGAGTGATTGGCTTCCTGAAGGTGAATACAAAATAAAATTTAGAAATAATGATGGTTCTCTTTCAAAAGTTCAAGTTATAGCAAAACCTAACATTTAAATAAGTAGGACAAAAAAAGATGATTTCTGTATTCCCAGAAGTCATCTTTTTTAAATTCCATTTAATTTGTCAGTATACTTTTTCGCTTCTTTCATGACAAGATCTGTTACCTCTAGTTTATTTACAAATATTCTAGAATAAATCTAGGCTTGTACTGACCATCTTTAAGTATCTTTTCAACTTTATATACAGTTAACGTCTGAGTAAATTTTTCAGTCCTCAACTTGACTTTTCTTTCAAAAACTTTAAAATTTCTTGGTTGAATTGTTGGGGATTTTTTCGTGCAAATGTATGTCCCTGTCCAGAAACTGAGACAAATGAAGCATTTGGAATTGTCTTTGCTAAGTATATGGAATGTTTGCGTTTTATAATGTCATGCTCCCCAACCAATATTAAATTCGGGCAACTTATTTGTTTTAAATCTAATTCTGAGACACCAATATCATGGAGTAACAAACTGAGAATGGATAGTTTCTGCTGTATTTTCTTACTAAATAAGGACGGAATGAAAACAAAACCATACAATGCATAAATAGCTGCTAACACTAAAAAACGAACTCCACTTGTTTTTGTGTTTCCTGCATTTAAAACGAGTCGATGAACGTATTCTGGATACGAAGTAGTAAACATCATTGCTAAGTTGGCTCCATCGCTAAACCCGAGAAAGTCTGCTTTCCGAATGTTTTCTAAAAGCATTATTGTTTTCAAATCATCGACCATTAGTGGGAAGTTTAAATTTTTGGAGACGTTAGTCGAACGCCCATGCCCACGGCTATCGACTAAGAATATTTGAAAATACTTTTCCAATTCAGGCACCTGCTTAGAGAAATATTTCCCGCTGCCACTATTCCCATGTAACAAAAATAGTGGAAAACCTCGTCCGCTTTTCTCGTAATAAATTTGACTGCCATCTGCCATAATAGCATATTTTCTTTCTTTTTCCACAAAATCACCTACTCGTAATATATATGATCAAGGAGACAAACCTTTTCTTGCTTGCTTCTTAATAGTCTTTTATTTTCAATTGATTTATTATACAAAAAACACCCTATAAAATAGATTTTTTTCGGGTGTCTATTCTATAGGGTATTATATTTCATACTTCTTTATAGCGCTCTTACTTGTTTCAACGGCCAGAAAACAGCTTGGCCTTTTCCGACAATTTCATCTTCTGAAATAAATCCGAACATTCGACCGTCTTTCGAAACTTCACGATTATCTCCTAAAACAAACACTTGGCCTGCTGGCACTTTCGTTTTTCCAGTGATTTGTTCTAACGTAAAGTCTGGAGTTAATACACGACCTGCTGCTTTTTCTTTAAACTCTTTTAAATACGGTTCTTCCATCGCTGTTCCGTTTACATATAAAACATCGTTTTTATACTCCACTGTATCGCCTGGTAAGCCAATTACTCGTTTTACTAAATCGTATCCTTCTTTTCCGTGGAAGACGATAATATCAAAGCGATCTAATCCACTTATACTATAACCAATCTTATTCACAAGAACTCGTTCGTTATTTTCTAAAGTAGGCATCATCGATTCACCTTGTACTAATGAAGGTGTAAATAAAACACCGCGAATAATAGCGATTAATACTAGTGTAAATCCTATCGTTTTAGCCCATGAGAATAATTCTTTCTTCGTATTTTCCTTCATCGTTTCTCCTCTTTCTTACGTGTTTATTGTATGATTTGAACTAATTCTTGCACTAAATTAAGATCAATTTCAGAAAAACATGATTTCCCTTCTCTTACCGCTGTACCGACATGAGCTTGCGAAATTCCAGTTTCATCTAGCAATCGCTTTATATTTTCTTTCGTCACGCCAGCTCCAGCAACAAGCTGAATTTGACCATCGCTTACCTTTTGCATTTCTGCAAGCACCGGAATATTCTCTACTATATTTCCTTGTCCACCTGAAGTTAAAACGTGAGTCACTTTATGAAACTTCTTTAAAGTTTTCATCGCTTCTACTGGATTCTCTATATCATCTATCGCTCGGTGATACGTTACATTTATTCCATCTACAACAGATAGTAAATTCGCTAATTTCTCTTCATCCACTTCATTTCGTTCGTTTAATACACCTAATACAACACCAGCTGCACCTAACTTCTGCGCAATGATAATATCTTCCTTCATCATTTCAATTTCTTCTTCCGTATATGTAAAAGACTTCGCATGCGGACGAATCATAACGTGAATCGGTATATGTACTGCTTCTACCGCTTTTTTAATAAATGCATAACTCGGCGTTAAACCGCCTTCTGTATAAGATGTAATTAATTCAATTCGCTTCCCGCCAGCTCGTTCAATTCGTTTCACATCTTCTAAACATGTTGCAATAACCTCTAGCATTAGATGACCTCTTTTCGTGCTTTTTTCTTATTATACAGTAGCTGAAATAAGAAACATAGCATTCTCCTATAAAACTGTAAAAAGAAGAATGAAAAGAAAGATTTTTTTTATTGATTGCCTTCATTGTTAATATTATATTCTACTAAAAAAGGAGTAACCCCTAGAACTTCTGACTAGGTGTCACTCCTTTTTATTTTACAAAAATACTAGGTTTCCCCTATACATTTAGTTATTTTTCTTAGTTACTTCATTATAATAGTGGCTAAATGCCTCTACTAATGCGTCAACTGACGCATACAATTCTTCTGGTGTATTATCTACCCCTCCCATTTCAATAAGTAATGCATTTGGAGAAAGGTCTTGATTATATACTCCGTTACCGCTTTTACGATCTTTAATAAAAATCCCTCGGCTTAAACCGTAATACTTCTCATCTAAATATGAATTTATTGCCGTTACTATTTTTTTATTTTTTTCATAGTTAGGATTTTCTCGTCCTAAAATAAAATAAAGCCGAGCATAATTCTTTCCGTTAATATTTTTTGTTGTAATATTTTTTCGTGCATCGTCTCTATGAAGGTCCATTGGAAACATAATATTTTTATCTTGTGCTAATTTATCTTGTAATATTTGACGGGATCCTTTGTAAGATTGGGCCCAATTTAAATTTTTATTTCGCAGAAAATCCCTCATATTTGTCGTATCATGTGAAACACCTATTCCTTTTTCTTCTAACTTTTGTTTTAAATAGTTTCCAACAAACGTAATATTCACTTCATTATTTGTACTGGAAGCATCATCGGGTATCGTAGCACCTGGAATGAGAGGAATAAACGCTTCCCAACTATGTGTATGATAAATAAAAACTTTATTTTCACCGTTATTTTGTGTATTTGAATTTTCACCAGTAGAATTGTTTTCTTTCCCACTCTTTGGGTGTTTAATAGCAGTACCTTTATCTTTAATGTTATCTAAAGGAATACTGGATTCTTCAGGAATGTTCGTATAATCTGTTCCTTCCCCAGCAATTAATATTTCCGAATAAAATTGATTCATATTAGGAAGTTCTCTAGTTAATAAACTTCGGAGATCATTTACATTAATGTTTGTAGAAAGTGACAGTAAAAAAGATTCCAAAGACGCTCGTCCTTTTTCTTTATGAAATTCTTCTGCAAAATAACGATTCTCACTTCCTATCATATACATAAGACCTTTAGTAGAATTCGTTCCTAATAACTGATTCATATAAAATGATTTAAATACGCTGGAATTACTAGAAATGAAGAATGAAGTGAGGATACATATAATAGTGAATAAAATACATATCACTACATATCTTACATTTAATACTTTCAGTTTAATTTTATTCATTTTATATCTCCCTTCATTTACTATATTCTTACGCTTAATTTTCAATGAATATGATTAATAATTTAATAGAACTGCCTCAAACTACTATGTTTTCATTTAACCTCTTTCCGTAAAGCAAATGAGGTTAAAGTTGCCATATGCAAATATCATCAAAGATTTTAAAACAAATCAAATAACCTGAGTCTATATAAATATAGAACTCAGGTTATTTAATACTGTTTACTCGATAGGAGGCACTGCATTTTGATGGACTTTTTTATTTTCCATGTCAATGCCTAATTGGTCTTTCAATAACTTCATACCTTTTTTTGTAAGATGGACGGCTCTATTCTTATCCGTTTTTGTAATCCATTCCTGTTCAAAAAATAGTTTTGCTATCGCAGATCCTAACCAACCAGAAATATGGTAGCGTCGTTCACTCCAATCAAGACAAGGTTTTGCAAATACCCTTCTCTTTATATCTGCCGTTTCAATATTTATTCCAAAATTCAGAAACCATTGCTTACCTTGTTCCGTTACAATGTATTCTCCTTCCTTTAAAATTATAAATTCCCTATGTAGTAATTTTTCAGTTATCTCTACACCGAGTCTGCCTGCAAGATGATCATAGCAAGTTCGAGCATAACGAATTTGTTTTAATTGATCCGATTGTTTTAAAGACCGAACTTGGACTGATGGTGCAATTGTTCCTAACTTTTCAAGAACTTCTGCTACCTCTTGATTAGCAAGTCGATAGTAACGATGTCTACCATGTTGTTCAACTGTAAGTAGATTCCCCTCTACTAATTTAGAAAGATGAGAACTAATCGTTGGATGTGACACCTTTGCCATATAAGCCAATTCGCTAGCAGGTAGTGCCTGATTATTCATTAGACAATCTAAGATAATTGCTCTTGTAGGTTCAGCAATTAGTTTAGCTATATATGAGATATTCGGATATACATTCATATTTCGATGATACCCTAACTATTAAACTGATACAATTATTTTAAGTTTAATAGTAAAGGAGAATGTATTATGAATGCAATTGATCTTAGTATATTAAATTTGAAAGAAACGAGAAGGCGCTCAGAAAAATTATGGAATTCTCTTCCCGATAATTTTCTTAATTGGAAGCCTGATCATGAAGCTATGTCCTTTGGTGAGATGATTCGTCATGTATGGAGCTCAACTTTTTATTATCATATGATTTTAAAAAACAACGGCTCAATAAATGATATACATTTCCCGTATGATGACGAGCCAATTACTTGTGTAAAAAAAGAAATTGAATTGGCACAATCGTACTTTACTGACTTTATAGAATATGTTCAATCCATAAGCATAGCTGAGCTAGATTCAACCCTTATTGATCGAAGCGATGTTGGCTATCAAAGATATTTAGGCGACATGCTATTACGAATTGCCTATCATGATGCGGTCCATGCTGGTCAATTTTTACAATATTTACGAATGATAAACTTGGAAAGACCTTTAATTTGGGATTAAATATAACAAATGTTTACAAAGCTTTCAAACTGGCATTATAATAATACGCAACCAATTATCTAACTAGTCAAAATTCTTTCCGTTAGTTAAAAAGAGCAATTTAGTTGTTGTACGATAATTAATATATGGGGATGATCACGTGAAAAAGCACTCTGAATTAAAAAAGCATTTATGTGAACTGGAGGAAAAACTATTAGAACCTAAAACTCGTACAAATCCAGCAGAACTGGACAAATTACTTACAGACGACTTTTTTGAGTTTGGAAGTTCGGGAAACGTTTGGTATAAGAAGGATTCTGTTGGTGGAGACGGACTTAGTGTGAGAGAAATGACTCTTTCTAATTTTGAAATATACCCTTTATCGAAGGATACTGTGTTGGCGACATATCTTGTAAGAGATGAAACTAGAATGCAGAATACTTTGCGAAGTTCCATTTGGAAACTGATAGATGGAACTTCGCAAATATTTTTCCATCAAGGAACACTTACAAAATCATGATAACCATTTATACTAAAAATCTACATCTCAATTTGGTACGTCGTACACATAAAAAGCACGTGTTCGATTACTAATCAAACACGTGCTTTCAAAACAACTATATTGTCCATAAACAATAAAATGTAAGTTAAAAAAACTACGACCGAAACGCCGCATCCGCTAACATAGATAGTGTTGCATCATCCATCGGCGGATTGTGCAATCCTGCTCTGACGTTTAAATAGTAACGATGAAGCGGATTTTTTTCTGATAAACTTTTTGCTCCTACGATGCGCATTGCTTTATCTACAATAGATATTGCCGCATTTGTTACAGCATATTTCACTGCTGCTAGTTCGGCTTGCAATGATAGTTTATCCTCTGCCTCATCGTACTTTTTCGCAATTTGATATAAAAAGACGCGAGCTTGCATAAGCTCAAGTTCTAATTCTCCAACTAATCTTCTAACATTCGGCAATAAACTAATAGAATGATTTAAACTATTTGGCTTGTATGATCCCGCAAACTGAACTGCATAATTTCTTGCTGATTGTGCAATTCCTAAATAACATGCTGGTATATGTAGCAACCAGCCAATACCCTTTTGTTTCACTTTCCCGCCCTTTACATCTGTAAAAAAGCGACTTTCTATCTCTACATTTTGTAAGACAAGGTCATGACTAGCAGTCCCTCGCATCGCAACGCTATCCCACGTTTCTTCAATGGATACACCGAGCGTATTTCTCGGAATGACAAACTCTCCAACTTCTTCTCGACCTTCAATACTTGCTGAAATAATAAAATAATCAAGTATTGGCGCCATCGTTGTAAAAGTTTTTCTTCCATTTATAATCCACTTCTCGCCTTGTTGAACCGCTATTGTTTCTGGCTTACCACCACGCGTCGGACTCCCTGTTTTTGGTTCTGTTGCTGCCCGATTAAAGAGTGCACCGTTACGTACTTCTTCGCAAAACCATTTGAACATCTCATCATTCCAAGAGTGATTTTCCGCTAGCTCTTTCACAATGCCAATATGCCAGCCAATCGATAACGCAGTAGCTCCGCAGCCTTCCGCGATTTTCTCTTGAAATAAAACAAAGTCATATAAAGAAATCGCACTACCACCAAATTCCTTCGGTAACGTTAATTTCGTATATCCGATATCTTTCAAATCACTTATATTTTCATACGGAAATGATCCTAATTCACTTAGTTGATGCTCTCTTTCCATGAACTTCAGAATCAATTTATTTATTTGTTCAATAATGAAAGATTGTTCTTCTGTTTCAACAAATGAGAGTGCCATACTATAATCTCCTTTATGTTCGATTCATCAACCGCTCACTTTTTCATTATGATTATATGAAGCTACCTCTCTATTGTTTCACTATTCCGATAAAAATACAATGTTTTTGACCAATAAGAAAAGTTCCCATTTAAAATAGGTTCTTTTCTTATATTAGTCTCCCTTCAATGCCTTTAACGGCAAAGAGGTTACATATCCAATGTACGAGAATAATTCTTTAAAGAAGAATGGTATTTCTGTGTCTAACGTTTTATATGCTGATGTCGGCGTTGGTGAAGCATACGCTTCAATATTAATATGTTTTGCGATTCTCATTGCGCGTTTCATATGAAGTGGATCACTTACAATCGTGTATGTGCGTATTCCGTTCTCTATTCCAACTTCCTTCGCATTCTTTAAGTTTTCTTCTGTGAAAAGGGATTTTGTTTCAATTAAAATATCTTCCTCTTTTACACCTTGTTTCATTGCATATACTCTTGCAGTACGCGCTTCCTCAAGTTCTGCCTCGAACTTTGTACCACCTGTAAAAATAATCTTTTTAATATTTCCGTTCTTATATAGAGAAATCGCATGATTAATTCTTTCTTTAAATACAGGGGATGGTTTTCCGTTCCAAGAAGCCGCTCCTAGTACGATACCAGCATCCGTTTTCACACTATCATCTGTTTTAAAACGATAGCTCCAAATATCGTAAGCTGCATAACTTACATATAAAATAGCAGAACAAATCATTAGTAAAAATACTTGAAAGATTCGTCTTTTCTTATTTTTCTTATTTTCTTTCATTTGTAATTGCCTCCGTACATCATCCATACTTCTATAAAAAACATTTATATCAAATCGTTTCGTTTGAGTTTATTTAAAAGAAGGTACTTTACTTGTTATTTATGTATAAAAGGGTTTTCATTAAAAATTGAGGATTATCAATTCATTTTTATTTGCAGTTTTCATTACATGTTTTAAATTCATAAGTTTATTACCATACAACTACATTGTAACGAATTTTTTCTCAGAAGGGAACGATGAAACAAAAGGAATTAAAATAAAGTAGCATTTTGTAAGAAAAAAGGTATATTTTTCATACATCACGAACAATATACCTTTCCAAACACGAATTATAACTTTTCTTTATACAACTCTAAATTTTCTAATAAACGTGCTTTCACAACTGGCCATTCACTTGCGATAATACTATACACAACCGCATCTCTCACATGACCACTTGGCAATTTTCTTTCGTTTCTAAGCACACCCTCTTTTACTGCACCTAACCTTTCAATTGCTCGTTGTGCTTTTTCATTTCTTGCATCCGTCTTAATTTGTACTCTCAGCATACGTAATTTTTCAAAAGCATACTGAAGAAGCATATACTTACACTCTGTATTTATACTCGTACGTTGCACACTTGGATGATACCAAGTCTGCCCTAACTCTACTGTTTTATCTTCTACTGAAATATTATATAAACGTGTACTTCCTACAATCGTATTCGTCTGTTGATCCACTACAACAAAAGGTATTTGAGTACCATTTCCATAACCCTGTATCGCTTTTTGAACGTATTGCTGCATATCTTGCACACTATCCATTTTAGAGATTAAATACGCCCAAATATCCCGATTTCCTTCTACAATCGAAAACAAAGTTTCGACATCATCACTATCTATTAACCGTAACTTTGCTCTTTCGTGAATCATTTCCATTTGAAAGCCCCCTTTTGTTGTTACTATATCATATGAAAAGAAAACGTTTTATAAGAATAATAGAATGTATTTAAAACAATTCCTTTTCAAATATATTCTTCTCGTATAAGGCGGGAAAGCTCATCACTAACCTTTAAAAAGGAAAATTTTGATAATTCCCAATAAATGCTATATAATGATAAATGGGAGGGGATGAAAATGCTAGATCAAATTACTTGGGGAACACCAGGCAGCTTATTATGCTTAGGTTTCTTTTTTGCAGGACTAGGAATCTTCTTAAGAAGCATGACGTCATATTCAAAAAATAAATAAAAACATCATAAAAACAGAAAATAGTATATTTTCACATTTTAGGATATTTGATTTTCTTAGCATGATAGTGATGTGGGAATAACCCGATTTTAAACAAAAGAAGCCTTCCTTTTACAGAAGGCTTCTTTTGTTAGAGATTTATCTTTTTAAAACTTTAAAGTAACAAATAAGCAATCGGCGTAATAATAAGTAATGTTAATATCGTTCTTTGTACGTAGAGAATAATAAGTTCCGATACTTTTAACGGAATGTCTGTCGATAAAATACAAGGAATGGAAGCTGAGAAGAACAATATAGATGACACGGAAACAACCGCAATAACAAACTTTGTCACAAGTGGTGCACTTACAACTAAAAGAGAAGGTAAAAACATTTCTGCGATACCAACGGATGCCGCTTTAGCAGCTAGTTCTGCTTCTGGTAATTGTAATAGCCATGTAAATGGATAGAAAATATAGCTGATCCAATCAAATATTGGCGTGAATTTCGCTAAGACGATACCAATTAATCCTACTGACATAATAGATGGCAAAATTCCCATCGTCATAATAAAACCATCTTTTAAATTCACTGCGATATTTTTCATAATACTCGGTGCAGATTTCGATACTTCTAGCGCGTCTTCCCAAGCACGTTCTAACATTTTCTCTTTATAAACAGGCTCTGGGAACCCTTCTTTCGTTACATATGTATCTGGTTTTCTACTAAGTGGTGGGATTCTTACGGTGATAGCAGTTACGATGAATGTTACAACAAGAGTAGTCCAAAAATAAACATTCCATAAATGCATAATGTCTAATGTTTTTGCGATGATGATCATAAATGTTGCGGATACTGTAGAAAAGCCTGTAGCGATGATCGCTGCTTCTTTTGTCGTATACTTTCCTTCTTTATACACGCGATTCGTAATTAATAAAGCTAACGAATAACTCCCTACAAAGGACGCAACCGCATCGATTGCTGATCGTCCTGGTGTATTCCATAACGGTCTCATAATGGGACGGCAAAACGTACCAATAAATTCAAGTAATCCGTATCCGACTAATAACGCTAAAAAAGCCGAGCCAATTGGTACGAGTAAACTTACCGATATGACTAGTTTTTCATACAAAAACGGCCCTACATCTGGTGCAAAGAACCAAGCTGGCCCTACTTTCAAGCAATATAATACACCAAAGACAACACCAACTACTTTTAAAATCGAAAAACAAATGTCTACGATAGATGCATTCCACTTTTTCGTATAAAACGGATAAATCGCACCTATTATCATAACGAGTAGTGCATAATAAGGTACGACGCTCGGAACCGAAGTCCTGATCCATGATACGATATGATCAATCATAATGGACGAAGCACCGTTTATCGTAACTGGTACGAAAAACATAAACACCCCAACTAGACTAGCGAGTATAAACCGGAGAATAACCCCCTTCTCACTCCCAGTCTTAATTACATTCCTTTTTAATTCAATTTCACTCAAAATTCGACACCTCCCATTATCTAAATATTCTGTATAATAATGTTACATTCCTTCTTTCAGTTTCTAATATTTAATCATATAAAAAAAGCCTATTTTAAAATAGGCTTTTTCTACTATCTCTCATAATCATCCACAATCACTTGAATCACACGATACGATTCGTCTGCCACTATTTTATTACTAGTCTTATTCGCATCATATGTAATCAACGCCTTCCAAAGTGCCCATCCTCTCGCTCTATTCCACGTTTCTTCATCTATGCGCAATACGTCTTTAAATACGTTTCTGCTATTCTTATCAAAAAATGTCCATGCCATCGCTGCATCACAAGCCGGATCGCCTACTCCTAAAATACCAAAATCAATTACGGCAGAAAGCTTTCCGTCCTTAACGAGTAAGTTTCCAGGTGCAACATCCCCATGAACCCAAACTGGCTTACGCTCCCACGTTGACTGGAGTGCTACATCCCAAAGGTGCTTTAATACAGTTTCATCAAAAACGTCCTTGTTATTTTCGATCGCACCTCTCGCCTCTTCATCATATACAGATATAAGCCCGCCTCGGTAAAAATTATGTGCTCCAGCAATCGGTCCATTACTCGCATCAATGGATTGCAATTCTACTAAAAATGATCCTAAGTCCGCCGCAAGCTCACTTAGATCACGAACATTTTGTTTCGTAACAGTATCCCCTTCTATCCACTTATTAATAGACCAAGGCAATGGATACTCTTCAGATGGATTTCCTTTCGCAACTGGTGCAGAAATCGGTAAAGAAAGCTCCTTACTTAATATAGGTAGCCACTTATTTTCTTTCTCTACTTGCGGTGCATATGCCTCGTCACTTGGCAATCTGACACTCATATCATCCCCTAGATGAAACGTTCTATTATCATGCCCACTAAACTTTACAGGCTTCACTTCTAAATGTGCCCATTCAGGAAACTGTTCCCCTATTAACCTTTTAGCTAAATCTGTATGAATTTGATTCATTTATTTTCTCCTTTTCTTTTGAAACTTACTAAGTCCATCCGTACTTCCAATATAATCAAAACCACTACTCTTATAAAAGTCATTCAACGTACGATTATGCCCCACACAATCTAGCTTCAAGTACTCTTTATCACATTGTACATTCTCGTCTATCCATTGTAAAATCCACTCTCCGATTCCATTTCCCTTATATTTCCGTTTCACCGCAAATCTATGAATATATAAAGAATCAGCAACTTCCGCCTTACCAAAAATACGCTCATCCCAATCATTTTGTTTAGGAGATACGGTAACCGTACCGACAATTTCATTTTCTTTCGTAACCACATATGTATATTTCTCTCTTATACCTTCTAGTATTTCAGCCGTAGCTTCTCCACCTAACAGATACTGCCATTGATCGACTTCTTTATGTTGTAGCCACTCTGCTACTTCTCTTAATAGAGTAATAATGCTATCGCTTTCCTCTTCAGTAGCAGTTCGAATTGTATATTCTTTAACTGTGTTTCTCTCCATATTGCCGTTCCCCTTTCAAATGTTTACTTCTTCCTTTATTTCGTTTTATACATTATATACCAAAATTAATTACTCCCCCTTCAAAGATATCTATTTTACAACTTCTATTCCACAAAAAAACCGTCCCACTACTAGTGAAACGGTTTTAATTCCTTTAGCATTTACTTCGTCTTCACAAAATAATATAAAAACCACACTGCATGATTTTGTTCATCGGCAGCTATTCTGCGCAATAACTCTTTTAGATGTGCATCTGATGTTTCATCTGAAATTTCCAAATAAAAATCTACTGTCTTCTGTTCATCTTGTATTGCGAATTCTAATCCTTGTAAGTACGTATTTGGACATTCTTCTGTAATTTGTGGTTTCGGCTGCTGACCAGTTAAATTTGTATAGATTTGTACAAAATGATGGAAATGCTTTATTTCATCGTTACGAATTTCAAGAATTTGATTTCGTTCCGCCGCATTTGGAGCCATGTTGGCTAATTTCGCATAGCAACTTATTGCACTAAATTCTCCATTGATTGCTTTCTCAATATCACGAATCAACTTATCATTTTGCCTATACCAATCATAATCATTCGAATTATACATCGTATCCCCTCCATTATTTTACATAACATTTTATGCAATTTGAAATAGCAGGAGCATGTATATAAAAGGAAAACGCAAATCCCAACTCTTCGATTAAAAAAATCTATCTATCACTGCTTGATTTCCCTATAGATTAATAATAAATTCACAAAAAAACGGTTCACTATTAGTGAACCGTTTTTATCTTTTACACATTTCATTTATACACAACTTTAAAATAGGAATAAACAGTTAACACATAATACCCAAAGTAAATTATACAATATGCACCACTACTAATTAATATAGGAATAATGATATTATTTATAGGCATGTTGTTTATTATCGGTATCGCAAATAAGCTATGAACAAGTCCGACTATTAGAGGTGAAATAAAACTAAAGCTAACTTGTTTCGAAATTGACTTTCTTACCTCTTTTTTCATAACACCTATTTTACGAAGAGTTTCATAATATCTCTGATTAGCATACGCTTCAGATAATTGTTTATAATATATAATTGAACCTGTCGCCAAAACAAATATTACCCCTAAAAAACTTCCAATAAATAACGCAACTCCATACAGTTGCATAAAATCTCCATTTGTTTCAGATTGCCCTACATAATACCCTGCTGCGACTGTACTAATTGCAGTTAAAGCTGTGGCGCTTAATATAGCGATTGTTGCAAGTAACTTAGCGTTTCCTTTTACTCGGTACAGTAATTGCGAAATGTTTATTATATTTATTCCGCTATAAAATATTTCTCTTTTACTTTTAATTTTCTTTAAAACAATAACTGTATAAGAAGTGAATAGAAAGTATGTCCCAAAAACAACTACAAACAAAATAAAAACTGGAATCATTATAGGATTTATAAGTGGGTTCATTGGATCTATAGGATTCCGCACTATATTTACTACTTCACGGAAGAAGCCTGCTAATATATATCCTACTCCCATTAAAATAAGACCTATATACGCCCTAAGTACAGAACCTTTTGGCATACGTTCTCCTTGATGATTAGCTTGAAACATTTCAATCAATGGAAATTTATAAATGATGCGAGAATTTTTCCATGCTGTATATAATAAAATAGATAAAAAGACGATGAACGTGTCTATTATTGCTTTTATAGATAACTCAAAATGAATAGGTACATGTAATTTCATTAAACTCATTAGCAACTCTAAAAATAATTTAAAGCTCACACTACCAATCAGTATGCCAACTACTAACGCAACGCCTCCCATTATCATAGTCTCACAAAATAACATCGTACCAATTTGTTTTTTAGTTATTCCTAGTAAAGAATATAATCCTACCTCTTTTTTACGTTTCCTTATAAAAAAATTAGTAGAATAAATAATAAATATGGCTATAAAAATAATGAGAATCACTTTTGAAGATTGAAGAACACTATTAATCATCACATTATTAACCATTTCTTTTTTTATTTGAGTACTATATCGAAGTGATGCAAATATAAAATAGATAAGCATACTGGAAGCTAACGATACAAAATAAAGTATATACTCTTTAAAATTACGCCGTATGTTACGTTGAACTATATCAAATAAATTCATTTATCTGAACCTCCAGAAATAGAAGACATTACATCAATGACTTGTTGGAAAAAGAGTGAATACTCGCAGGAGTATTTACTTTTTTTTGAAAACACTTTACTAACAAACTACCCTTTTCACTTATTCATATCGCAAACACTCAATCGGATCTAATTTAGCTGCTTTATTAGCTGGCAGTATACCAAAGACAATACCAATTGACATCGATATTCCAACTGAGAGTAATCCAAGACTTACAGAAATAACTAGTGGCCATTCACCTATTGATGATGCGATCCAAGCAAAAAACATACCTAATCCAAAACCAATCGCCCCGCCTAATGACGTTAAAATACATGCTTCGATGAGAAATTGTGTTAATATTTTTCCTCTCGTTGCACCGAGTGCTTTTCGAATACCTATTTCACGTGTACGCTCTGTCACGGATACTAACATAATATTCATCACACCAATACCACCTACAAGTAAGGAAATCCCAGCAATACTAGCAAATACTATTTTCATCGTTCGTGTTGACTCTTCTATTTTTTGACCATATGCTTTCGTATCCTCCACTGTAAAAGAATGCTCAAATTCTGGGGATTTCAATTCATTCAATACAGATATAGCTTGTTTTTCTACAGCCTCTCGCTCACTTGGGGAAGATAACTTAATTTTCACTGTATCGTATTCCTCAATCCCTGCAATTAAAGCTGCATTATCGATAGATGTATACCCTTCATACAATTTAAATTGACGTTGAAAACCGTCTTCATATTTGTACACCCCGACAACCTTATATGGTTTTCCTTTTATATCTATATACAAATCATCTTTCCAAGTTTCAAATAGTGTTTTAAATAAATCTTCAGCTACAATTACAACAGGAATTGGCTTTTTCAGTTCATCCGGTGTTAACTCTCGCCCATGCACCATTTTCATTTTAGAGTCCTGCATAAAGTTTCCTGTTCCCCCATTTAAACTAAAGGAAACATTTTTTGATCCTGTATATACTTTTACGTCCATATGCACATTGGGATACACATCTTTTACACCTCGTATCACTTGCAATTGCTTTACCATATGTGGTGTAATTTTTGCTTTTTCTGTCGGAGAATCAGGGTTGAAATATTCTATTTTAAGTTCATCCATATGCTGATTCTCTGCAAGTTCCTTTTGCATCTTTGCAGTCTGTCCATCTCCCATTGAAATAATTGTTATAATTGCACTGATTCCAATAATAATGCCTAGCATTGTTAATATAGATCGCATTTTATGCGCAAAAATAGAAGATATGGCCATGCGTATATTTTCATTCGTATTCAAATTTATTCTCTCCAATCTTGTACGATATTTCCGTCACGAATTACAATTTGACGTGCTGCTGCTTCTCCGATTTCACGATCGTGAGTAATCATAATAATCGTTGAACCTTGTTTATTTAATTCGTAAAAGAGGTCCATAATTTGTTCACTCGTTTTCGTATCAAGTGCACCTGTTGGTTCATCGGCTAAAATAAATTTCGGATTATTTACAATTGCACGCGCTACAGCAACACGCTGTTTTTGACCACCTGATAACTCACTTGGAAGATGAGTAGCACGTTCAGCTAACCCAACTTTCGTTAAAGCAGCTAACGAACGCTCGCGTCTTTCTGTTTTATCAACTCCTGCATAAATAAGAGGTAATTCTACATTTTGAAGTGCTGTAAGCCTTGGTAGTAACATGAAATTTTGAAATACAAAGCCGATTTCTTTATTACGTACATGTGCAAGTTCTGTTTCAGACATATTTGAAATATTTTGACCAGCTAATTCATACGTACCTGCAGTTGGTTTATCTAAACAACCGATAATATTCATTAAGGTCGACTTACCAGAACCTGATGGTCCCATAATGGAAGTGAATTCCCCCTGGTTCAGTATTACATCGATTCCATGTAATATTTGGACGGACTCTGTACCGTTTTGAAAAGATTTCGTGATGCCTTTTAAATGAATCATTTTGTGTTAACCTCCATACCATCTTTTACATTTTTCATAGGTTCAGAGATAATTTGTACACCTTTTTTCACTCCAGAAACTTTTGCTTCATGATCCGTTTCAAATTCAACCGTAACTACTTGTTCTTTCGCTTTTCCATCTTTGACAACAAATACAACATCTTTGTCACCTTTTTTCACCATACTGCTTTTCGGAACGATTGTACCTGTTGCTTCACCTGTTTTATTTGTCACGTTTACGTGGAAACCGTTTTGTAATCCTTCACTTTCGTTTAATGTAACAGTGAATGGATAGCTAGAAACTCTTTTGTTTTCATCCATATTCTTTACTGGTGTAGATCCGATTTCTGTGACTTTTCCTGACCACGTCTTACCAGATACAGTTTTTGATGAAACTATTACTTCTTGTCCAACTTTCACACTCGCAAGCTCATATTCAGACAGTTGACCTTTTACTTTAAATGGACCAGCGTGACGAAGCGTAATCCCACTCATTCCAGCATCATTATTTTTGACGATGTCATCAATTACACCATCAGCCGGGCTCGTTACTGAAAGTGTGTTTACTTTCTCCTTTGCTGCTTTAATCATTTCATCAGCTTTTTCTACTTCAAACCTTTTCATTTCAATTTGTGATTCTAATTGTTGTACTTCGATTTCTGATGCTTTTAACGTTTCCTCAGGAAGTCTAGCGTTTTTATCTTTTTTTAATTTCTGCTTCGCTGCATCCATTTGTTTCTGATGCAATGTTACTTCTTTTTGCCCAATTTTCTTTTGCATTTCCGCTTCTGTTACACCTTGTTTAGTAATTGGGTCATTATATTTAAAAAGAAGCTGCCCTTTTTTTATTTCATCACCTTTTTTAACAGCTATTTCATACGTACCTTTTGTTGGATCGAATGAAATTGTTTCTATACCATTTGGGATAACCTCGCCGCCTAATTTTTGCTCATTCTCTATTTGTTTTTCTGTCACTTCATATGTTTTATAAGTTTCAACTGGTTCAGATTCTCCTGCAAATGTCATATACGACCCTACTCCTAAACCAATTGTGACCACACCAACGATGACTAGTTTTTTTGCTTTCTTCATATCATAATATCCTCACTTTTTCATGTGTTTTACTTTTAGAAACTGTACGTCCTTTTCTTGAATAATTTTTGAACGTTTTTGAAAATGATATATAAAGCCTCGTACATACTATGTACAATATAAAAAGCCCCACTTTTTCATTACCAGTTCCTCCTTGACCTAACATACGTATAGGATAGAAAAAACTAGTTAAATAAAAAGTGGGGTAAACATTAAATTTTTATTAAATTCTTGAACTCTCTTCTTTTGGCAATCTTACTTCAAATATTGTTCTAATTACATTACTTTCTGCTGAAATCGTTCCATTATGCTGTTCAACAATATTTTTTGCAATAAATAACCCAAGGCCTGTACCACCTTGTTGCCCTGTTCTTGCTTTATCACCTGTATAAAGCATGTCAAAAAGATAGGGTAAATCTTCTTCTGGAATGCTATCTCCGTAATTAATAATTTGTACGATAACCTCTCCATTTTCAATATATCCATTCATATCAACAAATTGGCCATTATCTCCGTATCTAACCGCATTTGTTACAAGATTTTCAAATACTCGAGCTAACAAATTCCCGTCACCGTAAATATATAAATGAGGATTAACATTCAACCTAGCTTCTAAATGATGTTTCTCCAATAATGGATATAGTTCCTCATCTAATTGTATAAGCAATTCACTTATATTAATTGTTTTTTTATCTAACTTTAGCACGCCATAGTTCATTCGCGTAATTTCAAATAACTCATCAATTAAGCTTTCAAGTCGCTGTGATTTCGCAAATGCAATCATAGAAAAATGTTTAATTTGCTCCTTCGATAAACTCTCATCTTTAAGAATTAAATCTAAATAACCTAAAACAGATGTTAAAGGCGTTCTTAAATCATGAGCTAAGTTAACGACGAGCTGATCTTTACTACTTTCTGCAAAGTCACCTCTCTCAACAGCCTCTTTTAATTTTTCACTCGCTATATTCATTTCACGCGCAATCTCGCCAAATTCATCATTTGAAGTAATATGAACTTTCTTTGTAAAATCACCGTTAGAAAGATGGTGAATACCGTTAGAAATTTCATTAAAATATTTTAAGTATGGTTTTGTTAAAAAGAAAAAGAATACAACAGATAGTGGGATAAAACACATTAAAAAGAATTTAATATCTACAATTGGTCTAAATTGAGCTAAATAATCTTCGTAACGTACCATCGTTCTATAATAAAACTGTAATGCTTTATAAATTATATATGTTCCGCCAGCTGCTAACACCATGCTTAGCGCAAACAAAGCAATCATTTTAAAACGAAAACTTCTCATCATGTTAGCCATTGAACGTATAACCTACCCCCCATACCGTTTTTATTAACTTATCCTTTCTTGTATCCTCCCCAATTTTTTTTCGTAAAGTACGAATATGTACCGCAACTGTACTTCCACCATCGAAATAATCATCCGCCCACACTTGTTGAAAAATGTGTTCCACACTGTACACTTTCTTCGGATGACTCACTAATAAATATAAAATATCAAACTCTTTTGGAGTTAATTCAATTTGTTCGCCATATACAGTTACCTTTCGTTGATCAAGATTAATAGCCACTCCGCTTATTTCTAAAACGGATTTATTCTCCTCTACTTTCGGTTGATTTAACGTAAGAAATCGACGTAATTGTGCATTTACACGTGCAACTAATTCAATTGGTGCAAAAGGCTTTGTCATATAATCATCTGCACCTAGTACAAGACCTGTCACCTTATCAAAATCAGATGTTTTCGCGCTTAGGAAAATGATTGGCATATTATGTTTCATCCGAATTTGTCTTGCTACTTCATAACCATCCATTTTCGGCATCATAATATCTAAAATAACTAAATCAATTGGTTGCGATTGAATGATAAGAACTGCTTCTTCTCCATCAGTAGCTTTCACAACATGATAACCTTCTTTTTCTAAATGTATCCCAATTAATTCAGCAATTTCCACCTCATCATCCGCTATTAATATTGAAATCTGCTTCATTTTACTCTTCCTCTCATTCCTTTTTCATACGTTCAATTTTAAACTAGTCTATTTTGTTTATACCTTCTTAAAAGAGCTTTATTATGAAATCCTTACTTTTTTAAGATAATCTTGAGTACTATATTTCTTTATGCATTTATTTTTGCATGTTTATGTTTTGTTAACTTTGCAACAACCTCTACGATTTCACGCTGTATGGTAGAAAATGCAGAAAAACTAACAAAAATAAAGTATATTAGGGACAATAATTATATAATACGACAAAGTTTTCAGTAGGATTTCTTCATCCCAAGCCTAGCTAATGGACAGTTAGTTTAAAAAATAGCTAACTCCCTTTCATTATATCAATATATTTTATACCCTTACTTGTATTTCAACATAAAAACCGCTTCACTACTAGTGAAACGGTTTTTCCATTACTTATTTTTATGCATTCACTTCAGTTTTTCGTTCCTTTACTACACTACGTTTGAAAGCAGTCGCTAAAATAATAACCATACTTACTACGCCAATCCAAACGAGCACAGTAAGGGGTGTACTCCAGCTTAACCCTTTTCCAAAGAAGAATATTTCTCTAAGTCCTTCAATCATAAATCGCATTGGCAACCATGCGTACACCCAGTCTTGATAAAATGGCGACAACATTTCCGGTGCTAATGATAATAACGGTGCTCCGAAGAATAGTAACAGCGCGAATAGACCGATTCCCTTTAGTCCAACTATTGAAAGTACCGCCGATATCATTAAGAAGAAACTAAAAGATGTAATAGATAAGAACAACGCTGTATCCGTGAAATTCGAAATATTTAAACCTACCATGCCACCTGCAATCCATGTAAGACCGAACCCAATGACAAGTGTCGTGACAGCACCTGTTATGATTTGTTTTAGTTTTAATATGAAGCTTTCTTTTCTTGTACCTACTGGCATTTTACTTATCGCAATAAAGATAATTGCTGCGCTCGCTAAACTTGCAATCCATAACGGCTGGAATAAAGACATTGGCGAGTTACCGTTCGCACTATTTTTGCCGATTTCATTCACATTTGTCACTTTCTTTGCAATAGGTGTTATTACATTTGAAACTTGGTCTGCTGTTAATGTAGCTCCTTTTGCTTTCAATCCTTCTAATAGTTGTGTACGAACAGTATTGTTCATATTATCAACGATCACATTTAACATTTGCCCCGCCATAGTTGAAGCTGCTGTATTCATTCCTTGATTTATGAATATTTCTACCTCTGGCGAAGATGGCTGTGGTGTTCGTAATGATGCTTGTTTTGCGCTAAAGTCTTTCGGAATAACTAATGCTGCGTAATACTCTTGATTATTTAAACCTTTTTGAACTGCTTCTTTATTTTTCACTTCTACCCACTTCACCGCAGGTTCTTCCTCTGATTTTGATGTCTTTTTCATATTATCAACAATCGTTTGCCCCATATTCATCTTCGGTTGATTCGGAATTTCTACTCCTTGATCCTCATTTACAATTGCGATTGGCAAGTTTTTCGGCTGAGGTTGAACGGTTGGAAATAAAGTTAATAAAAAAATAAAAACAACAAGTAGTGCAATAACTGGTGATACATATAAAAGTTTATTTTTAAACATTTCTTTTCTCCTCCTATCATTTGATTTATAATAACCAACAACGTGTTGTTTATTTATATTTTGAATTATATGTTCGAGTTGAACCTTATACAATAATCAAAAATCGTGAATGTGTCGGTTATAAGACACATTCTTGAAAAGTGTTGAGAAAAATTAAGGAGGGACATGCTTTGCGCGATAGTAATTTAGATTTACGTGTTATTCGTACGAAAACTGCCATACGAAACGCATTGGTTGAGTTAATTGAAGAAAAAGGTTTTGAAGCCATTACAGTGAAAGATATTACAACGAAAGCAAACATAAATCGCGGTACTTTCTATGCACATTATCAAGATAAATTTGATTTAATGACAAAATGCCAAGAAGAAATTATGTATGAGTTTTCTAGCATTGCCAAACAGAGATTGCCTGAAGTTATTGCTGATCTTGGGTCAAATCCTTCCCCAACAATGCCGTTTATACTTATCACTTCTATTCTTGAATTTCTAAATGAAAATAGTGATTTTATGAAAGCTGTACTTAGCCCAAAAGGAGATTTATCTTTCCAAACAAAACTGAAAGACTTTATGTGGAAAACACTATTTGAAGATACGAATGGTGCTCTCATTAATAAGGAGAATTTACTTGTCCCAAGCCAATACTTAACTTCATATATGGCATCTGCTCATATAGGTGTCATTCAACAATGGTTAAATAACGGGCAAAAAGAAACACCTGAGGAAATTGCTCGTATTTTATCAACAATCGCAGTTCATGGACCTTTTTATGCGGCTGGCTTAAAAAAATAAGTCAGCTATATAATAAAAGATCATCCACTATAATAGCGGATGATCTTTTATTTCATTACAACACTTCAATATACCCTTCAGTCCCATGCACCCGAATTCGTTGCCCATCTTTTATTCGTTTCGTAGCATTCTCTACCCCGACGACTGCTGGTAATCCATATTCACGTGCAATCACTGCCCCGTGAGTCATAAGCCCGCCAACTTCGGTGACTAACCCTTTTATAGACACAAATAACGGTGTCCAGCCCGGGTCAGTAAAAGCAGTAACTAATATATCGCCCTCTTCTAAATTCGCTTCTTCCATGTTTAAAATAACGCGAGCTCTTCCCTCAATCACTCCTGAAGAAACAGGCAAACCTACAATCGCATCAGTTGGGAGGTTTTCTCGTTTATATTTGCCTGTAATGATTTCTCCATCAGACGTCATGATACGAGGAGGCATGAGTTTTTCATATAATTTGTACTCATTTTTTTGTTTATGAATAAGCGCGTAATCTAGTTTATTCGTGCGAACAACTTCGTGAAGTTCTTCAAAAGTTAAATAGTATATATCATCGACCTCACGAATGACACCGGTCTGCACAAGTTGCTCAGCTTCTTTCAATAATGCCTGCTTATATATAAAATAACGATTAATCATACCGTATTTTGGATATTCACGATAACCGATAAATTTACGGATATTACGAACCATCCGCTTCATCTCTTCTACTTTTTGCTTTCCATTTGGCAAGTGCTGCAATCGATTTACTAAATCTTCTTCTTTTTTCAATGCTTCTTGCAGCCCTTCTTCAAACTTCCGTTTACTAGCACCCGCTTCAAAGTCTCTTATATTATTTAAAATCATCGGGATAATTGTAGTTGGCTTTTCACTCCAGCGCGTTTTTGTAATATCGATTTCGCCGCTGCATCTCATGCCGTATTTATTTAGAAAAGTTAGAATGGCATCTCGAGCTTTTTCTCCGCCTTTAAACTTAACTAATTCATCTAAAAACCTATCATTTTCTACACGTTGTAAATACGTAATAACTTCTTGGTACGGCCGAATCACATCAGCAACGTCTAGTAATGCTAAACCCATTTCAGACGTAATATTATTTTGTACAGATTGAGAAAGCGTGTCTGCTGCATTCTTTTCGCCTAGCCATTGCTCCATCTTTTCATTCATCCATGTTGAAGCATTCATACCAGCCATAATAACAGCTATACTTTGCGGGTTAAATAATACTTTTTTTAATTGCTGAATGTCTTCCAAAATAAAATCAAGTACATCCACCCCTGATTTCATTTGCATGTTTCGTTTTAACTCTTCGATTGATGCTTCACTATTCTGTATTAAATTCGTAACAATTACTGGATCATTTTCGACATCTGGTTGCGAGCTTGCAGGTGGCACACTTTTACCTGCGCTCTTTCCTGTTTCATCATCTGGTAACAATGTAATAAAATCATCTCGCTCGACTACAGTCGTTAATGCATCTCTTATGAGCGGATCCGATTTCCCTAAAGTATTTATTAAGTAATCCCTGCTAGCAGGTGAAGCTAATCTTTGTGTAGCATCCACAAATAGCCTTCCCCCCGCTTTACGCATAGGAGCACTAGTCGTTAACAAGAAAAAAGATAACCCTAATGGTTTCATCGCATCGGTCATCATTTGTTGATGACCAACCGATATATACACATGATTTCCCTCATCATTTTCTTCAGGGATTGGATATAAAGTCGTGATTGGGCGACTTTGGACAATATAAAATGTATCATCAACTAAACACCATTCAATATCTTGCGGACGATCAAAATAAGCTTCAATCTGTCTTCCAATCTGTGCTAGTTGTAAAATTTGTTGTTCAGACAATGTTTGAATTTTTTGCTGAGCCGGATCAATCTGTTTCGTCTCCGTTCCGCCCTCTTTTAAAGCATAAATAGCTAATTTTTTAGTTGCTATCATCGTTTCGGTAATTTTGCCTTCTTTTACTTTATAATTATCAGCAGAGACCAGTCCTGATACTAATGCCTCACCAAGTCCAAAACTGGCATCAATTGATACTACCTTTCGGTTAGAAGTAACCGGATCAGCAGTAAATAAAATTCCCGAAGCCTTTGGGAAAACCATTTTTTGAACGACAACACATATAGAAACTTGATTATGTTCAAAATCATTTTGCATGCGGTACATAACTGCTCGCTCTGTAAATAAAGAAGCCCAGCACTTTCTTACATGCTGCAAAATCGCTTCTTTACCGATAATATTTAAATACGTATCTTGTTGACCAGCAAATGAGGCATACGGTAAATCTTCAGCCGTAGCACTAGAACGCACAGCATACGCATGTTCATTTCCAAAATGTGAGAGATAATGAGCTACCGCTTCCACTACATCAGTAGGGATTTCTACTGCCATAATGACTTCTCTAATCTTCTTACTCATTTCACCAATTTGAGCTCGCTCTTCCTTTTTCAACTTTGTTAGTTGCTGCAACAAAGTTTGAAGCTCCTCATTTTGCTCGATGGCCTTTTCATATCCTACCGTTGTAACACAAAATCCTTCTGGCACTTGTATCCCTTGAACGCTTGATAACTCCCCTAAATTCAATCCTTTTCCACCAACGAGTGCAAGCTGCGTGTTTTCTATTTCCTGAAAATCGAGAACGAAAGAACTCATTTACCATCTCTCCTTACTATGCATGTGTTCTTGATTGTAGCAGTAGTAAATACGAATAAACAGTCTATTTCGAACTTGATTTACATGATATAATTAAGTTAGGAAGAGATATTCCCCCCTCTAATTCACTTCAACTACATCACCAAACTTAAACATCCTTTGATTATGAAAAGTATCGGTACAAGTAATCGTCTTATTTAATGGATTTATATCAGCTACTGTTATGTAATTTTTATATAGATAGCCCTCTTTATAATATGTAAGTAAAACCTCTTCTTCACCTAAATATGAAATTAACAGCTTATTTTCAATCCTTTCTTTTGCATCTTGCGTTAAGATTGGACGCGGGACTTTTGTTTGCTCCTGTATCATGTCTTTAATACAGATGAACTGCTCTGGCATACTAGCAAACGGTTGCCACTTTACCATTCCTCTTCCTTTTGGCATATTAGCATTCTTCACGATTTGTGCCCTCCTAATAATGTGTTTTTATATCTTGCTGTTGCGACGCTTGTGTAAGAAATCCCACGTAAAATACTGTTCTTACCAAATCGTGTTCGAATTTCGTCCATCACCTTCGTTAATCTCATTTCTTTTTCTCTTTGTATAATGTTATCGAAAAGCGAAATTTGCTCTTCTCCTTCATTTATTAGATTTGTTAAGGAAAGGCTTACCGATCGAATCGGTTCTCCTGTATGCCTCTCGTATAAAAAATAGGTACAAACGTTGTAAATGTCCATCGTTAAATTTGTTGCTCTATTTAACGTATGTGCTTTTTTTATTCCTCCCCCGTATTCCCTACTATATCCGACTGAAAAATGAATCGTTTGCGCGTATTTCTTTTCGCTTTTCAATCTGTAACAAACTTCTTCTGTATGCTCTAATAAAATAACAGCGAACTCTTCTATTGAATAATCACGAAATAATATTTGGCTTTTTGCTATAGATGTTGTCGCTGGAACATATTTCTCTGCTATTCTGCTGAAATCAATCCCGTTACTATGCAAGTGTAATTCTTCTCCTATTACACCAAATGATTGTTTTAAATACTTCAATGGGTACTGCGCTAAATCCCCAATCGTATGTATACCTTTTCGATTTAATTTTATTTCCGTTTTATACGATATACCCCAAAATTTACTGAGCGGTCTAATACTCCATAACTTCTCGGGTATATCGTCATACGTCCACTGCGCTATTCCATCCCTATTCTTCTTCGCTTCCACATCCATCGCTACTTTACTCAATAATAAATTCGGACCGATACCAATCGTACTTTCAATCCGTGTACGTTCATATATTTCTCTCTTAAACTTTAATGCAAACTCGCACGGATTACTCGCAAACAAATGAATACTTGCGGTCATATCTATGAAAAACTCATCGATACTATATTGATGAAAATCTTCCGGCGCAACATACTGTAAAGCTAAGCCTGTTATGTAAGTTGAACATTTCATATACGTATGCATAATCGGATTTACAATAATAATATCTGGCCGCTTCGGTATTTCGTACAACCGTGCCATTTTCTTAATTCCTAACGCTTTTAGTGGCGGTGTTGCTGCTAATACAATTGATCCACTCCGGTTTACATCTCCTACAACAGCCAATTTCGTATATCGTGGATCAAGTCCTTTTTTAATACATGATACGCTTGCATAAAAGCTACGAAGATCTACACAAAGAATAATACGATTCGGTAAAAGAGAATAATCATACAAGGTTATCACCCCTAACAAAAAGAACGTTTGTTCTCATTGTACACGAACCTACGTTCTTTCTGAAGGTATTTTCATGAAAATTTTGGTTAAAATAACCGTACATGAACATTTTCCAAGAAAAAATTAAAGAATTCACCTCTATATTTTTTCTTGAAAAATGTAAATAGATACAAGAAGAAACAACTAGATTCTTCGTGAATAGATACGGTATTTTAGAACCCGTTCTTTAGTATTCAAACGAAATCCTGTATTTAATTCATAGTAGTAATATACTTATATAAGAAAGACTCATTGTACAGAGGTAATAAAGTTGTTCGATTTACAATAAAGTCGTTTAAAACATAATAAAGTTGTTTTAAACGACTTTATTATGTTATTCAACAATTGGGCCAGATTGTGAAATGAGAAAGGACTCTTGAGGATCATTCTTGAAGTTGTAAGTTATTCTTTTAAAGGGAAAATCGGAGTTACGATTACAAGGTAGAATCATGAAAGGGGTCTTCCTGTATGTTACCAATGGATAAACCTGGACAAATTATTATTATGAACGGTACTCCTAGATCTGGAAAATCTAGTATCGCCACTATAATCCAGAGCACGTTTAAAGGTGTGTGGATGAACTTAGGAGTAGATGGGTTCATGCAAATGACCCCAGAATGCTATCACCCAGGTATTGGGTTACGTCCTGGTGGCGAGCGACCCGATATTGAGCCCTTGGTTATACTTATGTATAAAGCCATGTATGAGTCTATTGCTGCACACAGTCGTTTAGGGATAAACATCGTAGTTGATGTTGGTCATCATGACAATTATTCCGTCCCACGGAGAATTTTGCCCGAATGTGCACGGATACTAAAGGGACTGCCAGTTATGTTTGTGGGGGTACATTGTCCAATTGAAATTATTATGAAACGACGGATAGAGACATGGAAAGTTGGTTACTCAGAAGATGGTTCAATCCCATTACCAGTAAAACTATGGCAAGAGTCCGTCCATGAGCTCGGTATTTATGACTTAGAAATCGATACTTCAGTACTAAACCCTGAAGATTGTGCTAATTTAATTCGCTTGAGGCTCGAAAATGGTCCAACTCCGACAGCATTTCAATTAATTGAACACATGGGAACTGGCTAATGCTTTGTTATGGTACGGATTACAGTATAAACCGCGTTTTTTCTATGAATCAGGTGATTATTTCACTCTGATATTGTAGATCAATCTTCCATTAGAGGGGATATTGTTGAAGAAACCTTAGATTTTCAAACGACTTTATTGTTATATTTTTGAGTACAGTGAAGTATCTTATATCGAAAATTAAACAACTATATTTTAATCCCGTCCTAAATTTAGAACGGGGTTATGCTTGTTTTAGGCTTTAAAATTTAATAGTTTTATTGTCTTTTTACACTCATTTCGAAAAAGATTACTATTTAGCAGTACTTGTTTATAGAAAATAAAATAATATTGGTTATTTTCTCAACGTTGTTTTCTAGTTTTATCATTCAAATTTAGACACATATTTATCTAGCCTACATAAACTAAAAGCGTATAATTGCATACTTTATCGATTTTTTATAACAATATCTCGAACGGACTATCATGAATCATAAATTTATTAACCCGGATACACGAATCATCTTCAATGAAATCCTGAATATCCAAGTAATATCGCGTGTATTTCTTTTAAAATAAACATTGGATACATTAAAATCACAGCCTGTTTTTTGAATGCTAAAGAAAGATTGTTTATCTGTATCTCCTCAATCGAATCCCTAATTATATAATTTTGTACAAGAAAGGAATTGAATTTATGCAAAATTTTAATTTCCTTTGTGAACAATTTGCTACAATACTTAAAGGGAAAGGTAAAAGAAATCAAGGTGGTTGTTCAGTGTCTTTTCACCGCGATTTTAGGGTGCTTGTTCAAGCAAAACCGAGTACTTCTGTAGTGCCCGTCGGAGTAAGTTTTGAATCGTTGGATCCAAATGGTAATGCATTAAATTTAGGCGAAATCGCTGTTCTACAAGAAGAAATTCCTGCATTTATGAAATCAATTGTACAACAAGGAATCATTGTAAGTGCTTTACATAATCACTGGCTGTACATGAATCCCTTAATTATGTATATTCATATCCAGTCGGTAGAGCCTCCATTACATTTTGCACAAAAGTTAGCCCATTCTTTTTTGTCCTTAAGTAGCTATCCTATCGCTAATAATGAGGGGCAATGATTGGTGTTTCGGATATATTTACACATTACATTTTCTACATGTGCGAACATCATAAAATTATTTCACTTTGTGCCCAAAAGAAAAAAACTGCCTATCAAATTTTTAGATAGGCAGTTTTTGAATCTATTAAAATAAAGTACCCTACTATTTTATAAAATACTATTCCCTAAACAAAAATACAGATTTGCAATTCACTTTGGCTTTCTTACCTCATATATTCCTCTAAAGTTAATTTTTCCTTATATATTTTTTGCAATATCTCCTACACAGCAAATACGCTAAGGCTCATACGCATAACCAGTTATATTTTCCTTTTCCTTTGGATAACGAATGATAAACCCTGCACACTAAAAGGTTTAGCGCACAGGTAATCTAGTTGTTTTTGAGATTAATAAAAACCTAATTTATTTTTTGAATTCTTCCATCAATAATAGACTGAATTGGTTCTTTTGATTTTTTTATATAATCTACTAATGCTTCAAAATCAGTTGGTCCTGTTTCAGCATCTTTACCGTTTTTAAAGGATACAAATCCATCTCCACCTGAAGCTAGAAATGCATTCGCAACTACGCTGTAAGTTTTAGAAGGAATAATTTCTTCTCCATCTGTTAAGCGGATACTTGTTACTTTTTCTCCATTAGGCTTGTTCGCATCCCAAGTGTATTGGATCCCTGAAATTTGAAGCATTCTTGTTATGTCTTTTTGCCATTGTTGATTTAAAATATCACGAATGTCTTGGCCTGTTAAATTTACTTTTATTAATTGATTTCCGAATGGTTGAATACCATATATCTCTCCCCATGTAATATCACCAGCATCTAAGTCATTACGAATACCACCAGGATTCATAAGAGCAATTTGGGATTGCATTGTTGCACGCTGGGCATCAGCAACTAAATTTCCGAGAGTAGATTCACCAGCCGTATTTAGTTTGCGATCTAGTGGAGCAATAGACTTGCCTACAACTTCATTAACAAGAGGTGCGATTTTTGCTTGATATTTCTCCATCTTCTTCTTTATTTTTTTATCAGGCTCCATGCCTTCATGGTAAGTTGTAACAATTTCTGCTTTTTTCTCAACAATATCTTGTGTCTTACGATCAATCTTTACATCAACATCAGCAAAAGCCATACCATAAGAATTTGCTTGTACGACAAGTTTATTATTAACAGTTCCATTTACATAAGTGTGGCTATGCCCACCAAAAATAACATCGACTTCTGGATCAGTCTCATTTGCTAATCGGACGATATCACCATTTGTTACGCCGTTCCCATCTGTTGTACCTCCGTTATGCGCAAGAACAACGATAGATTTAACGCCTAGTTTTTTTAATTGCTTTACGGATTTGTTAATAGCTTCAACTTCATCTGTAATTTCTACATTCTTTAGCATAGTAGGCATAACAAGGTTAGGAACATCCGTTGTTACGACTCCGATAAATCCAACAGGAACTCCTTGTACCTTTTTTATAGTGAATGGTGGTAAAAATAAACGACCGGTGGATTTATTATATAAATTTGCAGCAACATATGGGAATTTTGCTCCTTTAAAATTCCCTGTTTTCTCATGGTATCCACCATAAATAAGGCGGTTCATTTCCGCAACACCTTCATCAAATTCATGATTTCCTATAGTTCCAACATCGAATTTCAAATCATTTAGAAATTCAATCGTAGGTTCGTCTTGTAATAATGCTGAAACAGGAGTACTTGCTCCAACAACATCGCCAGCATGTACCTTTAATGTATTCGGATTTTGTTTTTCACGATCACGTAAATAAGCCCCTAAGTACTCAATTCCCCCTGCATCTTTATTGTTAATTTTTTTTACAGTGTCTACCTGCCCATGAAAATCGTTAATACCGAGCATTTGCACATCTATGTAGCGGTTTGGTTCTGTACTTGCTTGTGCTGAAGGCGCAGCAAATACACTAGTAAAAGTAACTGTACTTATTGCTAAAGCAACTGGAATGATTTTTTTCAACATAAAATTTCTCTCCCCTAATTAAAATCAGACATAATACGATGTTATTTTAATATATTAAGAGGATTATTTCTATAAAAATTCAACTAATTATAAAAATTAATAAGATTTTATTGTTTTCTGACAAAAAAATCTTTGTTTTGAGGATTATTCAAAATATTATCTTGATAGTAATATAGCAATACATCTAAGAGGTCTAAAAAAACTCTAACCATTACATTTTAGCTGTTAAGAAGATTATTCAATTCGAAATTAATGAGTATTTTTCAAGATAACATCTCAATATCACCATTTAAAAATGAATAGAAATTTCATAATGGAAGATTACCGTGGTGCACTACTCCTAATTTAAAAAGATGCTCCTGGATTTATCCAAGAGCATCTTTTATAAAGCTTTATTTTTACTTGTTTATAATTTATCAATTAACAATTATATAGTTGTAATCAGTCCTTTAAAAATGATAGGAGTGCTTCATTAAATTCTTTGGCATGCGTTGCATTTAGCCCATGTGGACCACCCTTTATTAACGCTACTTTAGAATTAGGAATTGCTTCATGTGTTAACTTCCCACTATATTCAAATGGTACAGTTGCATCTGAATCACCATGAATAACAAGGGTAGGTATATTAACCTTGGCTAAATCGCCTCTGAAGTCTGTTTTGCTGAAAGCAGCGATACAATCTAGTGTCCCTTTAGGTGATGCACCCGCAGCGATATCCCTATTGTAAAGTCGAAATGGTTCACTAACTAAGTCAGTTCGATCTCCAGCAGCAAAAAATCCTTTCGTAAACTCATCAAGGAATGCTAGGCGATCACTTTTTACTCCATTTTCAAATCCTTGAATTGCTACATCATCTAATACACCCTCAGGATGATCAGCTGACTTATAAAGAAATGGTGGTACAGCTCCTGCAAATACAGCCTTCTCTACTCTATTGGTTCCATATTTTCCAATATACCAGGCTACCTCGCCTCCACCCATAGAAAAACCAACAAGTGTGACATTTTGAAGCTCTAACTGTTCTAATAGTTGATGTAAATCAGAAGTAAAGGTATCATATTCATACCCTTCCCACGGCTGAGATGATTTTCCAAAACCTCGACGATCATATGTTATAACTCTGTATCCAGCCTCAACAAGAGCGGGAACTTGGTATTCCCAAGATCGACCACTTAGCGGCCAACCATGAATTAGTACAACTGGTTTTCCTATGCCATGATCCTCATAATATATCTCAATTGGTGCTTGATTTTCGGTTCCTACAGTAATCTTTGCCATTCTTCTACCTCCAAAAAATATTTTAATATATATCCTTTTCTTCAATAATCCGGATGAATCTCGTAACCTATTTATGCGTGTTTATGTTGTTAACTCTAAGCATGGAACAATTCCCCATTTAATAGCTTTTTCATCTTGAAATAATTGCTGAACATTCCTCCTGTTCAATTCTAATAACAAAAATAGGTAACTATCAATATCGTTCTATCTATAGAATGTATAGGTAAAACCAATCAATTTTATGGTGAAAATAACTATAGTTACCATCTATCCGAATTATAGATAATTTAGAATTGATTAATGAATCGGTTTTCAAATACTATAAATTTGTATAGCGCTTCATATTCTGTGAATGCTGTTATAACTAATATTATCGTTCAGCTTAGTTACAAACTAATCGTAACAAACGAAGAAAATCATGATAATATTTGACTATTTAAACTTTCTTCGATTACTTAATTTTTAGGAGGAATACATAATGACTGATCTCTATTCTCGTATTAACAAAGATGATGCTGTCGTGCTTTTAGTAGATCATCAAACTGGTCTTATGTCCGGACTAGTACGTGACTATGGTGTTGATGAATTTAAGAACAATGTTTTAGCTCTTGCTCACACTGCTAAGTTTTTTGATTTACCAGTTATTTTAACAACTAGCTTTGAAAACGGACCTAATGGACCTTTAATGCAAGAATTGGTTGATCTCTTTCCTCACGCACAAAAAATAGCTCGACCTGGACAAATTAATGCATGGGATAATGATGATTTTGTAAAAGCAATCGAAGAAACTGGAAAAAAACAACTTATCATCGCGGGCGTAGTTACGGACGTTTGTGTTGCTTTCCCGGCACTTTCCGCTATAAAAGCTGGATATGAAGTATTTGCTGTTACTGATGCTTCAGGAACTTTCAGTAAACAAGTTGCAGATGCTGCCAATACTCGTATGGCACATAATGGCGTGCAACTTATGAACTGGTTTAGCGTAGCTTGCGAATTACAACGCGATTGGCGAAACGATGTTGAAGGTTTTGGCAATTTACTTGCTAGTAATCTTCCCGGCTATCAAAATATAATTGGAAGCTATTTAGGAGCTCAACGAGACCTTAGTAAACAAAATGCATAAATGTATTTCAAAGAAATAGCTTTAAATCACTTTCAAAAAAATGGATAGTATAAATTTAGTGCTGATTAAGTCAGCACTCTCTTTTAAATTAAAAAGTATAGTAAAGCTTTTATTTTTACGATTACAGCTTATATTGACAGAAAATACATTACTTTCTAAATTTAATCTTAAATAATAAAAAAGGAGCGTTTTATTATGAGTAATTTCGAATTGTTAAATCCGGAGAACAGTGCCTTAATTTTGATTGATTTTCAACCTCAAATGACTTTTGGAGTTGCAAGTATTGATAGACAAACATTGATTAATAACGTTATGCTACTTGCTAAATCAGCAAAAACTTTTAACGTACCTACTATTCTTACTACAGTTGAGACACGCAGCTTTTCTGGTTATTTTTGGCCGCAAATTCTTGACATATTCCCAAACCATGAAATTATAGAACGCAGTTCAATGAACTCTTGGGAAGATCCAAAATTTGTTGAAGCAGTTAAAGCAACAGGTAGAAAGAAATTAATATTTGCAGCACTTTGGACTGAAGTTTGCCTTGCATTCCCTGTGCTTGAAGCAATTAAAGCTGGCTATGAGGTGTATGCAGTTGATGATGCTTCAGGTGGTACTAGTTTGACAGCACATAACGCTGCTATGCGTCGTGTAGAACAAGCTGGTGCAATTCCAGTAACAGCAATTCAAGTTTTACTTGAATATCAACGTGACTGGGCACACAAAGACACTTATGATGCGGTAATGGAGATTGTAAAAGAACACACTGGTGCTTATGGTCAAGGCGTAGAATACGCATATACTATGGTGCATGGTGCGCTTCCAAGCAGGAAAATATGAAACAAGAAGGAGTAGCTGTCGAGGAGACTTATACAGAGAACACGATGGATGCTGCTGATCCAGTAACAACGATTGTTACATGGAAAATTCAACAAGGTAAAGAAAAACAGTTTGAAACATGGAGACATGAAATCGAAGCTGCCGCTACTAAATTCCCAGGGCATTTAGGTGTAAATCTAATAGTCCCTAATAATGCATCCAGAGAGTATACTGTTATTTTTCGCTTTGATACGTATGAGCATCTACGTGCTTGGCAAGAATCAGATGTTCGCCGAGATTTGTTAAAAACGGCAGAACAATTTCAAGTTACTAATCCGAGGTACAAAACTGAAAGCAGTTTGGCCTATTGGTTTGTTACTCCGAAAACGCCAGTTCCACCGCCAAAATGGAAAATGTCTATCGTTACCCTTCTGGGTGTATGGCCTCTTAGCATGTTAGTTCCTAAATTGATAGGACCTATTATAAAACATATGAATCCTATTATGTCCGCTTTTTTCGTTTCTGTATGTATAGTGTCCTTGCTATCATGGGTAGTTATGCCGATTTTCGGTAAATTATTTCATCCATGGTTACAAAATAATAGGAAGTAGACGAGGTGTGAATATGAATTTACCGGATATGATCTTATATAACGGAAAAATTACTACCCTTGATCCCTCTCAACCTGAGGTGTCTGCTATCGCCATAGCTGATGGTTTAATAACTGCAGTAGGTGGAGATGAGCTTCTTGATAGTGCCACAGAAAAAACAAAAAAAATAGACCTTAAAAGAAAGAGAGCTATTCCGGGCCTGAATGACTCTCATATACACGTTATTCGTGGCGGTCTTCATTATAATATGGAATTACGATGGGAAGGTGTGCCTTCACTTGCCATTGCTCTCGAAATGCTCAAAGAACAGGCAAGGCGTACACCTGCTCCTCAGTGGGTAAGAGTAGTTGGAGGTTGGTCTGAATTTCAATTTAAAGAGAGACGGTTGCCAACTTTGGAAGAGATTAATGCTGTTTCTGAAGACACACCTGTCTTTGTGCTACATCTTTACGATAGAGCACTTGTAAATCGTGCTGGGCTGCGTGCACTGGGATACACAAAAGATACCCCAGACCCTCCAGGCTGCTTAATTGAGCGGGATAAACGAGGTAATCCAACGGGCCTTTTAATTGCAAATCCTAACGCTTCTATTCTTTATTCAAGTCTGGGTAAAGCTCCAATACTTAATTTTGACGACCAGATTAATTCAACTCGCCATTTTATGCGCGAATTAAATAGATTAGGTATTACAAGTGCCATTGACGCAGGTGGTGGTTTCCAAAATTACCCTGATGACTACAAAGTTGTTGAACATTTAGCCGAGAAAGAACAATTAACTTTGCGCATTGCTTATAATCTATTTACGCAAAATCCTAATCATGAATATGAAGACTTTGCTTCATGGGCAAAAATTGTTTCTCCCGGTCAAGGAACTGATAAGTATAAAATGAATGGTGCCGGAGAAATGTTAGTATTCTCGGCAGCTGATTTTGAAAAATTTCAAATGCCACGGCCTGAACTAGCTACGATGATGGAAGCTGACTTAAAGAAAGTAATTTCTTTATTGGTGGAAAACCGTTGGCCATTCCGTTTACATGCAACTTATGACGAGTCAATCACACGTTTCTTAAATGTATTTGAGGAAGTCAACAAAGAAATTCCTTTTAATGGTCTACGATGGTGGTTTGACCATGCAGAAACAATCTCAGATCGTAGTATGGAACGTGTTAAGGCTTTAAATGGCGGTATTGCCATCCAAGACCGCATGGCTTTTCAAGGTGAATACTTTGTTGATTTATACGGAAAGGAAGCTGCAAAGCGTACTCCTCCAATTTATCGTATGTTAGACCTAGGTATACCTGTTGGCGCTGGTAGTGATGCAACTAGGGTTTCCAGCTATAACCCTTGGGTCGCTCTTTATTGGATGGTTGCCGGAAAAACCATTGGTGGTCTTTCGATATACGATGAAAAAAATAAACTTGATAGAAAAATAGCCCTGGAATTATATTCAAAAGGAAGTGCGTGGTTCTCTGGTGATGAAGGTAAAAAGGGAACCCTTACAGTAGGTCAGTTTGCTGATATTGCTGTATTGTCTGCTGACTACTTTACTGTGCCAGAAGAAGAAATCAAAGACCTTGAATCATTACTCACCATTATGGGTGGGCAGGTTGTTTATGGAAATGATGAATTTAAAAATTTATCACCTGAATTGCCGCCAGCATCACCTGATTGGTCACCGACGGGAGTTTATGGTTATGGTGGTGCTAACCTAGCCCACACTATACTTTCTCACGATGCCCATGATCACAAGTTACATAGTTGCAGTAACCCTCTCCATCAACACACTCATACTGTAATAGGAAAAGATGGAACTAAATGGGGTATTGGTTGTACTTGTTTTGCTTTCTAAGTCAAACCCACCGGTATAATGCCGGTGGGTTTCTTTCTACAATAAGGATATGTAGATTTGAAGTAGCATTGTATATCCCTAATTGAATCTATTACTATGCGAGAAGACCGAAGAGTTGATAGATTAACTTGACTTGTTTTTTACAGCCTTCTCTCCAGGCAAAGTCTGTCCTTTTCCCTTAAGTAAAAATCAATGGGATTCCCATTTGAATCGATCACACCACACATATAAAGCCACTGCCCTTTGACTTTAATATAGGTTTCACCTCAAGACTTATAGATTTTTTCAAATTTTACACTAGAATCATTATTATTTCTATTATACTGATACTTTTTCAGGATCATTTAACTTTTGCATAAAGATACGTGCTGCAAAACTTAAAAATTTATCATCAAAGTGAATAAGATTAATATCTTGACTTGGTGTCGGATCAATAATACGAACTATACTCAAATTATCATTATTAACAAAGTCAACTAGTGAAAGAGGTATTATGGCAACGCCATGTCCATTATATACAAGGCTCAATAGAGAAATAGAAGATTTTGTTTCTATATTTGCTTCAGATAAAGATAACCCTAAACTCTCAGAATATATCTTAATAGATTCACGACAACTACATGAAACCATTATTCTACTCAGCCCTGCTAATTCTCGAAAAGAAACAAATGATTTTTCATTCAAAGGATGTTTTTTTGGAATTACAAGGACGAGCTCTTCGCTATACAAAAGGGTGCTTGTTAATGTGTCTGGAATTTGAGCACTACGTGTGATCCCTAAATCAATATTTTTGTCAACGATTTGATTTACAGCAACTTCGGATTCTATAATTTTTACTATAATGTTGGGATAATGTTGTTGAAACTTCATAATATAAGGTGTTAAATAAGTGAGGTCCTCTAATAAACCTCCTATAGTAATCACACCTCTTTTTACACCCTTTAATTCAAAAATTTCATTATAAACGTCATCAAATTGTTGCATGATAAATTTTCCTTTATCAAATAGCAGCTTACCCGCTTCTGTCATTTTGATACCTCTTCCAACTCGATGAAACAAGGGTGTATCAAGTTCACCTTCTAACACACGTATTTGCTGACTTAAAGTCGGCTGTGAAATACCTAGAACTTCCGCAGCTTTAGTAAAACTATTATTATTACAAACTTGAATAAAATACTCTAAATGACGTAATTCCATTCTTGATACCCACTCTCCGCTTTATGAAAGATTTATAATGAAAAGGACAATATGTATACGTTAACATAACAACTTTATTACCTACTACACTAATTGCAATTACATAATTTTTTTATTTTGTATTACAACAAATTTACTACTATTTATTAATTTTTCCTCCTATTTATTTAATTTATATTTAATTAGGATATTACTAAACAGAAATAACCTCTAAAAACTTACAATTTCCGTGTGTAACATCCTAACTTTTTCAACTCTTTAATTATCATTTCTTCTCCATATAGTCCAAACTATCAAATATTTGCCGAATCCCCTCTTTATGCTGTGGAAAAATAGTATCCATCAATTCAATACCTTCTGAAGTAATTGACGTATACGTGATACTACTACTTGCAAATAATATTTTGTCTCCAATTTTTTATAGGCTGATCGCCTTTACTGTATAGTAGCTCAAGCACTGCAAATTCAGTTGGATTAAGTCTATAACTTTTTATATCCTCTTCAATACGCTTAGTGATTGACTGTACTGCCCTTGATAATATAACAAATAACTTTAAAGATAAGCTCTCATCGTTACTCACGTTCCTAATTACCAATCCTTTACAAGTTATCTTGAATTCGAGATTTATTATATTATCGTCAAAATATTATGTCAATAATTCGTTTTAGCTTTATCAAGCCACTTATAATTTATTTCTCAACATAAGACATATAGAATTAGAAGAAAACAATTGTTACTATATAAGTATCTCAATTGCGTTATTTCTTTTAAAGAGAGCTTGTTTTCTAACGCAAGTTCTCTTTTGTCATATTCTAAATTGAACCCGGACAAATTTCAGATGATGTGTCTGCCCATTTATATAATATAGTTTTTAAACAAAGATTAGAGCCCTCCTTCGTGTAGGAGAGCTCTAATCTTTCATATAAATATTCACCATTTTTATCATTGCGGGGACATCAAAATTTTAACTTGATGGGGATATGGCACTACCCCCATTAATAAATATTACTAACCATATATCTAGGTTAATATCTATCATATTTTTTATAAACAGGATTAATTAGATTTAAAAAAAGATTTCTTTTTCTTTACTCGTAATAAATCACCTGTCCATCCTTTGACTCGCATATACAAATACATCCCCCCTGTTGTGAAAATGATAAATAAGAGAGCGATTAAATAGCTATATTTCCATTCCAGTTCAGGCATGTATTTAAAATTCATCCCCCACAATGCTCCTAAGGCCGTCAAAGGCGTACTTACAGCAGTTAATACAGTAAGAGCTTTCATAATTTCATTCCCACGATGAGAAGAAACAACTTCTTGTAAATGAATCATCGTGTCTAATTCTTCTTGGTACTCTTTAACAAGTTGTAATCCACGCTCTAATTTTACGTGTGTTTGTTTATAACAAAGGGTGTTTGTTAGGTTTTCTAACCAAGCTTCCTCCAAGCCTTGCAACACTTCTTGTATTAAGCGAAACACATGTGTGTTCATAAATAATTCATGACGAATATGATAAATTCTTTCTAAAACTGCTATGTTATTATGATGATAAAAATCCCATAACACATTTCTGAAATTGTTTTCAAAATAGTCAACCTTTCGTAAATAGTGAGATATAAATATTGATAAGATAGCACATAATCCTTCAGCGGAACTATTACATTTTTTTATACCCATAGGGAAATTATGTATTAATTTTTGGAAATCCTCTTCCTCTTTTTCCTGGACCGTTATCATTATTCCATGAGCTACGAAATAATGAAGAAATTTTTGAATTTTGGCGTCCTTTTTATCTTGATCATATAAAAACGAACCATATACACAAGTTTGACTTGGTGATAACGTATAAACATATAATCCATTTTCACAAGGAGAACTTATTTTTTTTACAAATTGAGAGAAATAAGATGTTACATCACGAGGGATTATAGAAGAAAGTTTTTCAAGTTCACTAGTTTTCACATGATACCAATCCCATTTCGGCATTTTTATGCATTCCATATTATTCTTCCTTTCTGAATAGTTTTATGTTTCATCGAATAATATCCGTAATATGAAATTTATATGTAGGTATTCATGTCTTGGAGGAAAAGTTTTTAGATCCTCTAAATTACAAACTAAATGGCATAGGAGGTCTTCTTCTGTTACAAGGAAGACCTCCTATATATTAGTTATTTTCATTCTAAATTTTAAACTTTTCCTCTATACAAGCACTTTGTATCTTTTCTTATTTATATGTGGAAAAGAAGCCACATAATTTGGCACGTCTATTCAACGAACTCCATTTCGGTCGTTATTATAATTTGGATTCATATGCAGATTGATTGGTGATGTCATCAAATACTTGACTTCCAATCATATAGTATCCATGAAGTGCTGCCTCTTTCGAAGCGTCTACCATACGGAAAGAAGAAATTTCACCTTGCATTTTTTCAATTCGTTTTTTGTGGATGTCTACTATTCCTCCTGTCCAAATAATAGTGTCATACTGGTCTAACTTAAATTGTTCTTGTAATACACGCATAACGTCTTGGAAGTGTGTATCCAACTCTTCTTGAATCAAAGTATTAACCTGACTTGTCTGATGATTTTCTTCTCGACCTCCATATCCTTTTTCTAATATTTTTGGCATGTCGTTAATATGCAAGTCATCACTTTCCCCTGCATGATTCTGCAGGATATTCTTAATATTTTTCAAAGGCTTGCTACATCCTAGTTCCGTCTCATAATGATTTAAAATGACATTCTGTTTCATATCTGTCATTTCTAATGTACGAAATCCACCATCAATAATTAAGATACGATCTTGTTCCTGAATGATTCCCTCTTTTAAGAAATAGGCATGTAAAGCAACCGGTTGCTGAAGAATCAAAACATTTTCCACCGTAATATTAATAAATTTCCCATCAATTTGCACGGAAGTTTCTTTTTTTAATACATTTTGTAATTGCTCATGCTGACTACCAAAATAAGTAACGGGAAGCCCGGTCACAACTAAAGGTAACACGACATTTTCTTTATAATCCATTGCAATGCAACCAAATATTTGTTGTTTAAACTGTTCGCTTTCATAATAATTTTCTATTTCTTCTTCAAATGGAGGAAGAAATGAAACGTCAGATTGATGTGCTTCATTTCCCATGTAGTATGCAAAGTCTAAGTCTATAAAACTTACCTTTGTTAAATCTTCACTTTCAGCATGATTAGGTACAGGGGCTAGTGTGGAAGCTTCACTCTTAATCGTCACCTCAGAATCTACATCCTGTCGATATGCCCGCTTAGTAAAACCAATTCCTACATCAATTGCATACAGAGATTTCATACTTTTTTCCTCACTTTCTCTTTTTAGAATTAAATCTAAGCACTCTCTTCTTTCCCTTCTTTCATATATTTCTTTTCATTTTTCGTTTTTTCTCCGTCTATGTCCTTACTATTTTGATTTATTTCGTTATCCTTTTCATCTTTTTTCTTTTTGTTATTTTCGTTTTCTGTTAAATCTTTAATAGTAGAAATGACAACCGGTGTGGCTGTAAGCAGTTGTGGTAATGTTTGTTTTGCAACATTAGCTGCAGTTACAGAGAATTGTTTACTTGTCTCAGTTACCTTCTCTAATGTTTCCTTTATGTTTCCTTCTTGTAGTTTGTCTTTTACGCTTTTTCCTTTTGTTTGTATAGCTTTCCGATTTTCTTTTTTTAATAGGGAGACCATGACTCCGGTCGTAATCCCAATCACAGCATATTTAAATATTGTATGTTTCATTTTTCTCACCCTTCTCTACTTTTATTTTCTTCCATACTACAACCTAAAATAATTAACTTACCTATTTATCAGATGTTGCAATCTATTAGAGAGAATGATAGTTTTGCGGCTGTCTATCACTCGCCGTTGGTGTTTCAGCTGTTACTAGAAGTAAAATTCTCCCTTGATCTAATTTTTCTTCATATAAATTAGCTTCCTCCCTCGACAACCCCATTTCCTCCATTTGATTTCGGAGTTCGTCCCCTTTTTTGGAGAAAAAGTTGATAATACTTGTACCCAATCCTTGTTCTTTTACTCCAATCGTATTTGTGTTTGTATCATCCGCAATCTTTTTTGTTAGATGTGTTTCATGTGTTAAAACGTAAATGTCATCTTGGCGAATCCCTTGCAATTCTAGCTCTTTTACTTTCATAACTACTTCCTGTTCATTTTCATATTCATGAACCACCGGTTTTCTTTCATTCTTATGCATTGTATTTTTCCTCCCTTAGATTTTTTATTTTCTTATTTAGTTGTTATGTAATATGTAATACACCTATTTTAAAGATGTTAAACCTAAATTTTCAAAAAACTTCACACAATAGGTTATTAATGTTTTTGAATATCAAAGAAATGTCACGAGCACTTTGCTTTGATAACAGGGTTACAAATAACGCTTTGTTTGGAAGACAAGTCCATTATTTTATAGAAAATTTCTATTTAAAAAAGTTACAAAAGGAGTATAAGATATTTTTTTTCGTTAATTAAATCAAAGGAAAATAAAAAAACACTCTTTTTAAAAGAGTGCTAAAAAACATATAACCTAATAATGTTTCTAGTTTGATTACAGAAAGAAAGTCTTTATTAAAACATATAGTTGCTAATTTAATTGCGATCTTCCTTGCACCCAAGCAGCAATATCATTTATAACATACTCAGGAATATTAGCAGGACTATAATATTCATCCGGTTTACTTATTTTTCCATCCCCTTCTGTAAAGAAATGATTTAACTTTGGATATAGCTGATAATCAACGTTATCTCGTTCTTTTAATTGTTCTTTCCAAAGAGGAATTTCGATTTTTGATTGAACTTGATAGTCTCTTTCCCCTTGAATAATAAGAAGCGGTGTCTTTTGTTCTTTTGACATTTCTGCTGCTTTAATTTTCCGAATAGAATCCCAAAATACTGCTGATCCTAAGTAAAAATCTTTTGAAGGATTCTGACCAGAGAAATTTGGATCCTTTAATAATTCAAATTGCGATTTGTAGAATTTATATTGCTCCTGGTTCATTGCTCCAATAGAAAAAAGATACTCAAATTGATCTAAAACAACGTCTTGAATCGTACGAGCTGGCCCACCCATTACAATTGCCCCAGCAATATTTTGATTTTGGTCTTTTTCAATCATTTTCGGAAGCATCATTCCACCTTGACTATGACCAAGAATATATATTTGATTCTTATTTATTAGAGGCTCATTTTTAAGAAATTGAGTTACAAGAAGAGCATCATCTGTTGTCTCTTTATCAACTGTATAGAAGGGACTGAATTGTGTTTTCAACCCATGTTCATACGTTCGTTTATTATAACGAAGGACAGCAATTCCCTTCGATGCAAGACCTTCAGCTAAATCGCGAAATGGTTTTAAAGCAAACGCTGTTTCATCCTGATCAGTTGCTCCTGATCCTTGAACAAGAATAACCGCTGGAAAAGGACCATTTCCTTTTGGAACCGACAATGTTCCTGGTAATGGAAATGCACCACTTCCAACTACTACTTCTTTATCAACAAATGATTCAGGCTTACTATATGATGGACGCTCAGCAACAGGACTAAACGACATGCTTAGTTGAAAATCGTCTATTTTTCCAGATGGATCTAGTTTAATTAGTAAAGGTACAGTCATTTTTTCAAAAACTAATTGAATCTCCACATTTGTATGAACAGGATTTGTCTCTTTTTGTGTAACCTCTCCAATTTCTATAAAAGAACCTGCTTGTAATTGAACTGGAAGTCCCTCCCAATAGCTCTTCAACCATTCTTCGGATATTATTTTCTGTAATGACCTTGAGGTTAAATCAAATGCAGATTTATAATCTTCACTATTCATATGGCGAATAAATGAAAGAGTAGTAGATATAATAGGATTTTCATCATCACTATTGTCTATTTTTTTTATATTTGTGTTTACTTCCTTTAATTTTGAAATAAATTGGTGGTTAAATGGATTATTATATGTATTAGGATATAAATTTGTTTTCAAAATTTCCGTATTCCGTCCCTTATACAAATTTGAAGAGCTCTTAAAATTTTCAGGTGAAATTACTTCCTCCGCATATGAGACTGAGGGAATTGCTATTGTAAAAATTGCACTGATAAGTAATAACTTATTACTTATTCTTCTTTTCTTACCCATACTTATTGATTCTCCCTTCAAAATTTAAAATTTCTAATACAATATGCCAACTATAAGGAAAATAAAAATTACCAAAGAGATTAATAATCTATTTTACAATCCCCCTCTCAAGTTAAAAATCTATCATTAACAAACTTCAATAAAAAACGCCTTCCCCCTCTTTTTTTATTGTTGGATTTTCCAATGACCTAGAAGCACAGCACGAAATTACATGTAACCGACCCATGAGATTCTCTGTTTCAAAAGAAAAAAGCACCCCACTAGATGCTTTCTTTAATTGTTCTCACTATCATTTATTTAGGTAATTCTCTTATTACTGTAAGATAAATTCATTCTATTTCCTAAATCTCACTTATTTCTTAATTCACTCATACCAATATAAAACCTAATAACCTACCATCAAAAAATAAAGAAAACAGGTTATTTGGCTATTCATTTCGTAAACTTAATGCTCAAATTAGTTTTTTTCACAAAGTTAAACTTTATTAAGAAAAACTTAAAGAATTTCCCTCTATATTCATAAGAACTTTTTTCTATACTCAAAAATGTAAATAGACAAAAGGAGAAACGATCATGAAGAAATTTGTAATTTGCATACTAGGAATAGGCCTCCCTATATACTTACTACCTTTCATATTACGCGGAGATTTAGACAGATTTAATCCGATTGCTGAAGAAAAAAATGTATATGCCGTTGCGAAAGGATATGGTGTTCCAGATTATCATCATAAAGGAAGAGCTATGTACTCACTAAAAGGTGTTGATGAATTAAGCAATGAAAAAGAATATAAAGTTGGAACGAACACGCTTAATGATTTTAGAAGAAAAACTTACTTAAAAATTCATGTGAAAGGAAAGTATGTCTATTCTTACGACGTTATTTCTGAAAAGGATATTCCGGAGAAAATAAGGAAGCAATTAGAGGTAGAAATTAAATAAAAGAGCCTACTCTTATGAGCTGGCTCCTAATTCCCTCTCCAACCTACCATTAAGATATTTTGAGGAAGAAGAATTCTTCGATCACTTTATTACATTCATTATCATTGTTTTAACAACCATTCTTCCATTACTTTCACTGTTTCATCTTGCTGTGCTTTTGGCGTAATTAAGCTCGCATTATCACCTTTTTGCTCACCATACATGCCAAAATGAGCATGGTTTCCGCCCTTTATCATGTGCATAGTTGTATTCTTTGACATGAACTTTTTATTGTTCTCTATTTTTTCTACTGTTGCTAAAGCATCTACTTCCCCATAAATTGATAACATCGGAATCGATTTCGTAGAGAAGTCATCTGCAGGATACGAACCTAAGAAAATGATCCCGTCTATCTTGTCTTCATGTTGAAAGGCATACTTAGAAATCATAGCTCCCCCCATTGAATGCCCCGCAACATACCATTTTTGAACTTCAGGATACTGTTCCATTACACTGTCTACCACATTGATTCCAAATATCGCTAAATTTAATGGCAACTTAGGCATTACTACAAAGTGCCCATCTTTTGCGAGAGCTTCTCCTAAGTAACTATAAGCCTCAGCTTCTACTTTAGCTCCTTGATAAAAAATAACCCCTATTTTACCATCTTTCTCTCCAAAAACTATATTCTCTTCATCTTTTTTATCCTCTACTAACGATAAAGCCTCTTTCGTCGGTTTATAAGTAAACTGAGACCAAACAAAAAAACTAATACTTCCTATAAGTAAAATACCTAGTAAAGAGTACAGCGTAATTTTTATCCATTTCTTCACAAAGATGACCTCCCTAAGATGTATATATTCTATATTTTAGATTTTCATTAGTAAACATAAAAACTCGAGCATTTTTATTATGCTCAAGTTTTCATTTACTTCTTTAATTTATACTATAAATGGTCCAAGATAAATATGTAGCAAATGTGGCCCATAAAAAATATGGAATTAGCAACCATGTCGATACTTTAGATAATTTGGAAGAAACCACTATGAGAAGTAACGTAGTAATAGCGACTAGTAAACAATCTACTGTTGCTAAAAATAAATTTTTTTGACTGAATTGAAAGTAGCTGAACGCTTGATTGCACATGTAATTTAAAAGGAATACAAACCAAAATGTTTTTGGCTTACATCCATATTTGTTGTAAATAATTGCAACTGATAATGCAATAAGTCCATATAATACAGCCCATATCATTCCGATTGTCATACCAGGAGGTGTCCAAGACGGCTTTTCTAACGCATCATACCAAGTACGATCAATAGGGAATAAAACACTCGAAACATAAAACAAACCATATGTTAGTAAAAATACTATAATACTAGATTTTTTCATAAACATTCTCCTTTTTACTAGAAGATTATAGAAACTTTATATGATTAGTATGTCCTTGTAATGGATAAAATTCTAATATTAAAATTCTAAATTCATATTGTTTAACCTATTTCATACAAATTCTTTCATACTTTTATATGCAAAAAGGGCTCTCTCTCGTGCTGCCTTATGATCAACAATCGGATAAGGATATGTATTCCCAAGTTTTATATTGGATTTTTGTAAAATATGCTCAGGTGCTTCCCAAGGTTTATGTATATATTTGTTTGGGATATCTCTTAATTCTGGTACCCATCTTCTTATATACTCTCCATTTTTATCAAACTTTTCTCCTTGTGTGATGGGATTAAAAATACGAAAGTACGGTGATGCATCTGCCCCACTTCCAGCAACCCATTGCCACCCCATTGTATTATTTGCAATATCAGCATCTAGTAGTGTATCCATAAACCATTTTGCTCCTTCCTGCCACGGAATTAACAAATGCTTTACAAGAAAAGAGGCTACAGCCATTCTTGCCCGATTATGCATAAAACCTGTTTGCCATAGTTCCCGCATTCCTGCATCAATAAACGGATAACCAGTTTCACCCTTCTGCCATACTGTTAATAACTCCTCTTCATTATTCCACGGAAAATGTTCAAAGCTCTTATTAAGAGGTTTATATACTGTAAATGCGTAATGATATAGCAAATAATAAGAAAATTCTCGCCAAATTAATTGACGTATAAAGCTATTCACTTGTTTTTCAAAAAGACTACATTGTCTTTCGGTACTTTTATTTATTAAGTAATGATACATCCATCTCACTGATATTTGGCCAAATGAAAGATAAGGTGCCAACATCGAATGAGCATTTTCATTTGGAAAGTCTCTTCCTTCACTATAAGAGGCTAATTTGCTAGAGAAAAATTTCTTACATGCTTTGTATGCCCCTTCTTCTGTAGGCTCCCATATTGATTCAATATGAGATGTCCACCGTATAGTCGGCAGCAAATGTAATTCTGAAACAGATAAGCTTGCTGGTAAAGAGTTTCCTCCCTTTATACGCTGCACTTTACTAATAGGCTTAGGTATTTCCTGCTTTTGAAATGCATTGTAAAAAGGCGTAAACACCTTATATTCAGTGTTATCTTTCTTTTTAATAATCCACGGTTCTAATAATAAATGCGAATTAAATTCCTTACAGACAATACCTTTGCCTTCTAATACTATTTTCATTTTTTGATTAGATTGTAATCTGTCTGGATCATAACAAACATTCCAATATACAGCCGTTATACCTAACTGTTCTATGAGAGAAAGTATTTCTTCCAGTGTATTTCCTTTGCGAATTATTAAAGTAGATCCCAATGCCTCAAGTTGCTTTTGGACATCTATTATAGCATGATGTAACCACCACTTTGATGCACTTCCTATTGAAAAAGTTCCATCTTGTACATATACCGGAAGAACCTCACCAGACTGAACAGCCTCAAATAAAGCTGGGTTATCATATAAACGAAAATCTTTTTGAAACATAACAATAATTTTACCTTGCATAGCTATCCCTTCTAATTCTCAAAAATAGATTATTTATATTATTATAAGAATAATTCTTTGTAATCACAAACAAACTTTCTCATAGTTATAGGATTGCTACGTATTAAATATTTCACTACCACAAGCAATTAATAGTGGCATTACAATAAAAAGCAATAAAAACTTACTCATTTTCTTACTAATACACCTCGAATACACTTTTCCTCAGTAATGTAACGTAAAATAGCATTTAGGCATTTGTAGATTTATACAACATATTTCGAAGCAGAATACAAATAAACCCTAATACTAATGCAAACATACCTACAAATAAAATATATTTCGTTCCAATTTGTGCAATGATTATCCCTGCAATCCCGGTACCAATTGTGGTCCCTAAATTACATGAAGTTAAAAATAATCCGTTAGCGAAATCAGGTGAATTAGGTGCTGAAGACATCATCCAATATTGGTTGACATTCCCCCCAATCCCGCCAAAAACACCCCAAATTACAATAATAATTGCCGTTGGAATCGTAAGGTCTGCTACAAAGAAAAAGGCAATATATAATGCAATTAGAGCAATTGGATACATGATTACCATACGGACAGGAGCTATTGTCAGTAATCTCCCTGCAAGAATATTCCCGATAATATTTGCTAACCCATAAACAAATAACATGATACTTATCATATACGGCGACATTTTTGTTACAACATCTAAATATTCAGCTAGATAACTATATATTCCAAATACTGCTCCGTTTAAGAAAGTTACAGCAAGTATTGATAGCCATGTGATGCCTTTTGTTAAAATTTTAAGCTGTGAACCATAAGAAAGCTTTTCCTGAACAGGCATAGAGGGAATAAATACGATCGTCATAATAAACGCAGCAATATTAACAAGTGCAAAAAATACTAAAGATATTTCAAGTGTAAATACATTTGCTAAGAAGTTAACAATCGGTACACCTAAAACCATACCAGCTGAAACACCAATAAATACTTTGGCAACTGCTTTTGGAGCTTCTTTTGTATTAACTGAAGTTGCTGCTACTGATAAAGCCATCGATACGTACACTGGATGGAAAAAAGCCGGAATTACCCGTGCAACTAAAGCAACTGTAAAATTCGTTGTGAAAATTGAAATAATGTTACCGATAATAAAGATTGCTAGTACTACCAACATCACCGTTTTTCGATTTACACCCGAAAAAACTAAAGGAAGCGTTGGAGCCGCAATCGCAATGGCGAGCGCAAACAGACTAACCATTAAACTTGCCTTCGAAACACTTACATCAAAATGATCTGATAATGCCGGGAGCAGGCCAATGTACCCCATTTCAGTATTAAGAATACCGAAAACCCCTACTGCTAATATAAAAATTAATACACTTTTTGAATTCTTCATAAAAAACACTTCAACTCCTCTTTCACTTCTCATCAATGATTTTGGTAATGTGATTATAAAATGGTATTATCAAGATAACAAATACCTATATTGAATACATTCCTATAACAAATAAGCATATGAAGGAGAAGAGTTTTTTGGACATACGTGTATTACGCTACTTCATTGCGGTAGCAACGCAAGAAAATATATCTGCTGCTGCGAATTCATTACATTTATCACAACCTACATTATCAAGACAATTAAACAACCTTGAGGAAGAGCTTGGAACTACTTTGTTTGTAAGAGGAAATCGAAAAATTACTTTAACAGACGAGGGTATGTTTTTATTAGAGCGCGCAAAAGAAATTGTGGATTTAGTAGAAAAAACAGAAGCTAATTTTAATCAACAATCTGAAATTATTAGTGGAGAAATCCATATTGGAGCTGGAGAAACAGAGGCAATGCAGTTCATTGCAAAAACTATAAAAAAAGTTGTTGCCCATCATCCCAGCATTAAATTTCATTTATATAGCGGCAACGCTGATGACATTACAACAAAATTAGATAGTGGTTTATTAGATTTTGGTATCGTTATGGAGCCAGCAAATAAACAAAAATATGACTACTTAAAGTTGCCAGCTACTGATGTATGGGGCGTACTTATGCGAAAAGACAGTTCCTTAGCTGAAAAAGCTTATATCCATCCAACAGACTTACTAAATAAACCTCTTATCATATCAAGACAAACCGCTGTAAGTAATGAATTATCAGGATGGCTTGGAGAGGAAATTGAAAACTTGAATGTTATAGGTACATATAATTTACTCTATAATGCATCCTTACTCGTAAAAGAAAATATAGGCTACGCAGTGTGTATTGATAAGCTTATGAATACGTCTGAGGAAAGTACGCTTTGCTTCCGCCCCCTATCTCCTAAGCTAGAGGCTGGACTAAATATTCTTTGAAAAAAACATCAAACATTTCCAAGTGCTACAAAGATTTTTCTAACATATTTACGGGAAGGCATGTAAATATTTTCTTGCAAAAACTACATTTTCGATAAACGATATAACCTTATTTCTATGAAATTTGATTGAAGAAAATGTGTTTAATAACCCCTGTAATGGTTTGTTAACGGTCAATCTCATGGTGCGGAATATGAATTGATATAAATAAAAAGGAAGTGAATTATTGCTAATTGCAATAGTTCACTTCCCTTTTTATATTAGCTTTATATAGATATTACACACATTAAAAGTAGTAACTTAATAATTTAAAATCACTTTTTAAAGACAACCATGTATATACTATAGACGTTGATCTTTTTGGAAATTTAGTCGAAAATGATCTGCATCATTGTAAACACCAAATTCATATCCATTTTCCTTATAGAATTTAATGATTTCCGGAAGTGCTTGTAATGTTTGCGCCTTTTCATGCATTAATACAACTTCAACTTCTTCTGTTGTTTGTTTCTTTACATTTTCGATAATCTGCGTTGGATTATCTTTTAATTTCCAATCGTTTGAGTCTATCGTCCAATCCCAAACTTTTATTGCTGCTTCTACAATTTGATTACGAATTTCCTCACCCTTTAATCCTGGAGCAGATCCATATGGCGGACGAACTAGTTTAGGCGTTGTACCCGTAATATTATGGATAAGAGCTAACGTTTCTTTCATCTCCGGTACAAATTGTCCTTTTTTGTATAGCTTATCACTATTATGTGTCATACTATGAGCACCAATATAATGTCCTTCTTTTACCGCTCTTTTTACATTTTCCTGAAAACCTGTATTTTGTAAATTGCTACCTTGCATAAAAAATGTCGATGCAACATTTTGCTCTTTTAGTACATCTAAAAATTTTCCAGTTAATTCGCTAGGACCGTCATCGAATGTTAAATACACAACCTTTCCTAACGGTTTTCCATCAGGTCTTTTCTGTTTTGCCGATGGTGTTTCCTTTTTCTTTTCTTGTTGTTGCGTATCAACTTGTTTACTACTTTCATTAGCTACTCCCTTCGCTGGGGTAGAGTTCCATTTCCCAATTAAAAAGAATGTGAAAAAGGTCGTTGCTAAAACAACTCCTAAAGATATGATTGCCTTCGTTACTACACTTGTTTTTTTCTTACTTTTCGATTCTTTCATGATTTTCCGATCCTTTCCCTATTAATTTTCATTATTTATAAGGCTGAGCCTTTGTTCGACTGAATCATTCGTTTCAACCGGTGTTTACAATAAATAGATTAATAGAGAGAGGTAAAGATAAAATGCAGATAGTGTCGAAATCAGTTAAAGAATAGCGTATTGTGTTTACCTAAAAAAGAACTTGTTTCATTAATACTGTTAAATTTGAAAAATAAATATACACCCAAAATAAAAAATACTACTCTTTCTAATTAAGATTTAGAAAGAATAGTATTTTTCTATTTGCCTATTTTATTACATCGTAAAATAATTAATAACGCCATCCACAATACCTTGTTGCGATTTTGCTTGGAATTCTTCTGAATTCATTCTTTTTTCATCACTCGCATTAGATGTAAACCCTAATTCAATTAAGATAGCCGGAGAAGGATTTTCTCGTAAGACAAGAAAATCACTTCCATGAATGCCTCTATCACGGCTGTCTATATTTTGATTAAAAATAGCTTCTTGTACGGTCTTAGCTAACTTTTTATCTTTCCTTTTATTAGATCCAAAATGAGTTGTTATTCCTTTTACATTTGTATCCTCAAAAGCATCATGATGAATGCTAATATAAAGATCCGCCGCATGGTCTTTCGCTACTTTGACACGCGCTTGTAATTCTTCCTTTTGCTTTGTTTCTGGAAGTAAGCTCGTATCTTTTTCACGTGTTAATATAACTTTTGCATCCGTTCTTTCTTCTAATTCTTTCTTTATATTTTGTGCTACTTTTAAATTAAGCTCTTTTTCAATCGTTCCTAATTTCTTTCCTTTCGTCCCTCTATCTCCTCCACCATGCCCTGGATCAATTACAATAGTTTTTCCTTTTAATCGTAAATCCTCTTTTGATATGTTTTTGTGCCCTTTAGCATGTATGAAACTAACGCCTGTACCCATTATTATTATAATAATAAGCAAAAGCAATATTGCTCTTCTTTTCATTTTAACAATCTCCTTATCAACTTTTCATTCTCTTTCTAATGAAAATAGTAATGAATGCTGATAAAGATAAAATGCAGATAATGTCGATTTTGTTTAAAAATAATACTCCATCTTCTGTATTTGAAACACCATATTCCGCATCATGTAGCTCTAATATATTTTTTGAAATAGCAAGGCCCAATCCTGTTCCACCTTTGGAGCGTTGACGAGACGTATCCCCTCTATAAAAACGATCCCATATTTTCTCTAAATGTTCGGGTGCAATATGAGCCCCTTTATTTTCTACACATACTTTTACACGTTCATTCTCTTCTATTGTAGAAATAATAATATTCTCCTGCTCTGGTGTGTAACGAATCGCATTCGTAATAAAGTTCGTTATAACTTGTTCTATGCGATGCTGGTTTGCAACAACTTCAATTTTAGAAAGTTGTTTATGAACATGTAGTTGCTTAGCTGTTATATCCGAGGTTAATTGCTCACATATGTAATCGATCATCTCATCAATATGGAAAACATCCATTTCCATTTTATATGTACCAGATTCGAATTTCGCTAACTCAAGCATATCAATAATGAGCATATCCATTTTATCTACTTCTTTTGACATTGCTTTAAAGTAATACTCCTTTTTATTACTAGCAACGCCATCCTCCAAAATTGAAATACAGCTCTTCATAATACTTAAAGGTGTTTTTAACTCATGTGAAACACCTGCAATAAATTCTTTACGTGTATTTTCTAATTGCTTTTCTTTCTCGATATCTTGCTGTAATTGATGAATGTACGAATGCAAAGCTTTAGAAAGTGTATTTATATTTTGTGATAAATCACCTATTTCATCCTTTGTCGTAATAGGTATCGTCTCTGAGAAATCTAAACCCGCAATTTTTTTTGTAGTATCATTTATTTGTAATAATGGCTTGGCGATTTTTTTTGAATAATAGAACGATATTAAAACAATTAAAATCAATACAAAGATAATTAAATATACATAATAATCCTTTATCATTTGCACCGCTTCATCAACTGGTTGCAATGATGTCATAGCAAATATATAGTTTGTCTTACCCTCTGCGTCTTTTGTTGGTTTAATTAATAGCTTATATTTAATATCATTTTCTTCGTAATCCATTATTTCTATAGAAGTAACATCATTAAATTTTTGCTCCAATAATAAATCAACCTGAAATTGTTTTATTCTATCTATAAGCACACGATTTCCATATATAAAGTTCGTTCCTACAGTCCCCTCCGGTAATTGCACGTTCTGAATGCTTCCTGATAAATATAATTGTGAACTTTCTTTTGAAGATACAGCTTTTGGCCCATACAATCTTTCTGACAGTTGCTTGTTCTCTAGCCCAACATTCTTCTCTTTTATTGTTAACATCGCAGGGACTACTATACCCCCCTTCTGTACTCCATCGATAATAATATGACTCCCTTGTTCTAAACTATATTTCATCCTTTGTATATCTTCTAAATTGATAAAACTATACAACGGTATGTGAATGGAACGTTCAGAAAATCTCTTATTTTCGTTAGGGTCTAATTGAATTTCTATAGAAAAATCATTTGCATATTTTATATTACCTGCACGATCTAACGTTGTAATCCATGTCGCATTCTCTTGATAGAAATTTTGTTCTAATTCTTGAATTACTTTCGCATCATCTCCAGCTTTTACATATGCTTTTTCAAAGGATTGAATATTTGTTTTAATATCACTCACTTTTCGATTTGCGTAGTATTGCTTAAAAAATATAGTTTGTCCAATAAAAATAGTTACTAAAATAAGTGTGCATAATGCTGTTGTTAACATAAATAACTTTAATACAATTCCTTTTTTCATACTTGTCCCTCAAATTTATAACCAGCTCGTACAACCGTTACAATACAAGCTGCTTTTTGTCCTAATTTATGACGCAAATTACGAATATGACTATTAACAGTGCGATCATCCCCAGCGAATTCATAACCCCAAATTTTATTGATTAGTTGTTCTCTCGAAATTACAATTCCTTGATTTCGCATGAGATACGTTACTATTTCAAATTCTGTATGAGTCAAATTTATGTCTTCTCCATCTATAGTTACTGTACGAGAAGGAAAATGTACATGGATGCCACTACTCGTTAATGTGTCTTCAGCTGGTACATTAACAGCGGAAGAATATCGGCTTTCCATTAATCGTTTGGCTCTTGCTAATAAAATAGGAGGACTATACGGCTTTGTAACATAATCATCTGCTCCTAGTTCAAATCCAAGTAAAGTATCATCCTCATCCACCCGAGCCGTTAGCATAATGATAGGTACATTAGATTTCTTCCGAATTCGCCGACAAACCGTCCAACCATCTAATTCCGGTAACATAATATCTAAAATAATTAAATGCACCTCATGCTCTTCAAATATAGATAACGCTTCTTTCCCATCCATCGCCTCTAAGACGTTATACCCTTCGTTTAATAAGTAATCTTTCATAATTTCACGTAAAATATCTTCATCTTCTACAATTAATATTGTTCTTTGCATCTTTTATCTTCTCCACGATTTATTTTATTGTTAGGAAGAAATAGTTCATTTTATATGTTAACCAATTAGAAATCTTTCACTATTTCCTTTACTACTACATACAACATAATTATATCAAGATAATAGCATGACGGTATAAAGATAAAATGCAGAGATAGCCTTACTATTGAAATGCTATTATAATTTTGTAATTGGAATGAATTTGAATCAAATAAAAAACCAAAAGAAATACTATGATATCGCGACTTAAACTAAATAATATGGTGTATATCAAAAATGAGTTTCCTGGATACTTTCGAAATGGAACAGTAAAAAAACAGTCTCAGTACATCAAAGTTGATTTAGAACACATTATGAATACCTTAAAACCAGGACAGGTGTGAATTTAGGGTAATCTAATATTTTACATTCAAATATGATAGAATGGAAGTATATCCAAAACGGAGGAATAACAAATGAACTCAAACACAAAACAGTTTATTTATGATATCCAGCAACGAAAGAACAATTATATAGAAAATGCTTTAATAGCAATACAACACCCTAAAAAAGAGCAATCTGAACAGGTCATTCAAAATATAGTAGAGAAGATGGATATGATGATTAGTCTAGTTACTACGTACATGAGGATTGAATCTGGATCTACGAAAGAATTAAAAGAACTTCAGAAAGAAATTATCCATGCTCAAGCATATATCCAAAAACGAAAATTTGAAGAAACACAGAGATAAAACCCTGTGTTTTTATTTGATGTTCTATGACGCTAATCTGTTATGAATCAAATTACATGTAATTTGATTATTGTTTTGGCATAATCCATACAATTTGTTGAATGCGTACAATATATGGCACCGTATCTTCAATGAGCAAATGATCGGGTTTCACATCCTTTAATTTACCTCTTATATTTCCTCTTACAGTTTCAATAAACACATGTTTACCAATTACTGATTGTAATGTCTGATATACATAGGGATTAGGCACACTTACCATATTTTGTTTACTAAAGTCATTTCCCTCCAAATAACTCATTCTATAAGACTCCTTTCTAACTCGCATTCTTTCTCCTAATATATGATGTAAATCTTATAAATATGCTAGAAGGATAATTCATTATATGAACGGAAATAACATTTTAATAAGATACGGTTTCTATTTCTACATTACTAAAAAATTATTTATATAAAGTTACTTTTACTAGTTAATAGGTGATGATATAGGGATATTTTGAATGTACATCTAGGTTGTTCCTTTCAGGATATGTATCATTTTAAATACGCCCTTTATTAGAATAGTACTCATACTTTTTTTGAGATTCTTTCGTAATACGTGCGTTAAGTAAAATTGCTAACAATAAAAACACTCCATATTTTCCCCCTGTAGCTCCTATGATAATCACACTACTACAAACAAGTACAATTAATAGGATAAACGAAACTAAATAAATACGATCATAATTCTTTGACATCTTCTCGTATTTTATGCGTTCTTTCCTTGCATCCATCTAAATTCCTCCTTTAAATAATCCATTTCACTCTCAAATAAATCTAGCCCTTAAAAAGGAAACAATCTATCGTTTTAAATAATTAGTTTGTTTTTTATCAACTAATTTATATAACGTAAAAAGAAATCCTACCAATATTAAGCTCTCCACCATGATAATCCCGACCCTCTCCTTCCTTTTAATCCCAACAAATCAGATAAAAGTTATGTATATCCCATATTAGCTGCAACAAGCAAAAAGGATCCCCCTTCTCTTAAAGGCCGATCCTTTTCTCCTTGTATGCAACTATTTTTACCTATTCTTGATTAATTAGAATAATAGCTGGTCCATCTACACGAATTCCACCAACTTCGATTTTTTCATAAGACTCAACTGTAATAGAGATGATCCCTTCTCGCTTCTTTAATTCATTACTTAATTCTTTTGTTAACATTTTTTTCATGTGTGTACTCCTTCTTACTGCTTAATTTACTATTGGTATGTAAATAAAATTTAAATTGGTTTCCTGGTCTGGAAACCAATTTTTTGTAGTTGACCATATGGTGTTACCAGTTCGTTTATCAATTTTACGTAAAGAAGATAAACAATTACTATTCACCGTCTCAGTAGATATAAGGCACTCTTACAGATAGTGGTGAGATTGATTGTTTTTTCTTCTAGAAATAATGACTTAGATAATATATTACCTAAAACAATGAAAGCCCTACCTCTCTTTCATCCTTACGGCTCCTTGTCCGTGCCAGTGTGAATCAGGATTGTAAAAATCAAGTGACTATTTAATCGAGTTATTTGATGAAACTTCAAACGTTCGTAAAAGAAATTTAAAAATAAAAATGGATTAGATTGAAGTAATAACAAAAGAGGTATCTACTCTAAAAGTGAGTTGAAGAAATTGAATATCTTTGAAATACTTTCCTTTTAATAATCATCATATACCCAGAGAATTCAGGATATTTCCGAGGAATGTCATACAGTATTTATAATAAATCTCAACAGAAACTTTTTATTTGTTTTTCAGTGATTCCTTTAATTAATTCTAGCTCACTGACCAAAAATTTATATGCATCATCCAACAATTTTTTTCGCTTGTATTCAGTGCTTTTTCCTTCTTTATACGGATTAAATCACGTATAACTTCAGCACCTTCTTGTATTTCACCCGTTTTTATTTTATCTGTGTTTACTTTATACCTTTGTTTCCAAGGCATTAATTCGCCTGATTCTCCATGCTGAAAAATGTGTATAATGCGCGTTAATGTAAGTATATCAATAACTGGGCGTATATTCGAACTCAATATTTTGCCCTTAGGAATCATGATTTGCATATTACTAATGGACATTTTTATGACATAATAAAGTTGCTTTTTCCCTGAGAACTCTTTTTCTTCTATGGCTTCAATTATACCTGCTCCGTGCATTGGATAAACAATGTTATCCCCAATTTGAAACATATAACCCACCTCCATATGTGGTAACCTTCTCAAGCTTAACACACATGTTGTTTTTTATCAAATATTTAATAATATCATGAGTTTATTTTTGGTGTCAATAACTTTTTCTTCGGAAGTTAAATTAAGGAAAACAGCCGCAAAATAATAGAGAGCGTTCTAGATTTCAAATAAAAGAAAAGGGAATTCCCACGCGTATATTCTGAAATCTCTACTCATTAACGTAGATCAGTTTTCCCTTGAAAACGGCCAAATCGATCCCGTATTTTTTTCAATCTTATATGATACTCCAAAATCTCAATTCTTGCTTTTTCTGCTAGAGGGGCAATTGGTCGTAAGTCTTTTAACCCCCAATACTCAACCACTACATCAAGTACTTGATCAAAATATTGTAGTGGCCCATAGTTTGCTTCTTTTGCAATCACAGCCATTCTATTTTCAAAATCAGGCATGACGGCACCTGGCATTTTAAAATTCCTAATCACATTGGCAATATGGTAGCAATAATTTGGTTCCAATTCTAAATGTGTTCGAATAACGTCTCGATAAAACGCATAATGAAGTGTTTCATCTTTTGCAAGACGGCGTAATAATGTAGCCAGATCTGGATCATGCTTACTTGCCACCTTAGCTACATTATTGTAAAACACCATTGTTGCAAGTTCTTGTAGCGTCGTATACGTCATGGCTTCGATTGGTGTATGAAAATCAGGCTCAAATCCACACTCAACGACTGATTTTCTTAATTCATGTATACGTTTAGGGTTTACACTTCGAGTGAGTAGTAAATATGTCTCTAATAAATTCGAATGTTGATCCTCTTCTGAGGTCCACGTATGAATAAAGTCTGTAATAACAGAAAGGGAACCTTTAAAAGTCGCAGATAAATACGTTGTAAACCATGGTAAATTCACTTCTGTTAATAAAGCTGTTTCAATGGCCGTAATTACACCAGAAGGGAGAGTAACTTGACTTTCATCCCAAGGAACTCTTTTAAAGTCCATTCCCTTATCCCATGGTAAAAACTCATGATAACCCCAGTCTATCTTCTGCGCTCTTATTTTATGTTGTTCATACAGTTCTTTTAAACGTGGTTCTAATCGGAAATCTAAATCATTTGTTAGCATATAAGTGCCCCCTTTTCTTACCATGAATATTCAGCTTATTTTTATCTCTAAAAATTTTCTACAAATAAATATTACTTTCCTTTTTTTAAATCAAACATAACAAACTTGTAACAAAACTCTTTAAGAGTGCTATATTTTCATAGGATTTTTTTATCAAAAGAGGGACCGTTACATCTATTTTCTTTTTTATAAAATAGATATTGAGGCAAACAATATGTTAGTTAGTCAAAATAAAAACTAACCTCAGTAAATACAGAATAACATTCATGGATAAAGATACTCGTCATGTTGTAAATTTTGGTGAGTGTAAAAAGGTGCATGCCTATAAAGAATCGTTTTATAATAAAGATTGATAGTGTTTTATATACACTATCAACTTATTTAGACGTAAGATTATAATCCAATATATTAGATTAAGCGCTTGAAAAAAATATAGTTGATGAGATAGCCTTAAACGACAATTCCCAACAAGCTTAATACACATTGGCTATGATGAGTTAGACCAAATTTTGTGAAACAGTATACAACAAAAAGGGAAGAGGCGATAAACATGCAGTCAACGGAAGCGCATATGAAGGAAAAACAACGTAGAGAAAAAATAGAAATTATATTTAGTCACAGGGTAAAAGGGGAGAATTTTTTTCACGGTTCTTCCTATCAATGGAAAAACATTGTATATCAAAATTATAATAGGATACAACAAAAAGAGTTGGAAATTGAACAACTCATTTCGAAAATGGAAAAAGAAGGGATCCATTTTACGCAGCACCGTTCCCTCATACACTATCCCGTCATTGATTTCGTAAAATATATAGCTAAGATTTATAAGGAGCCCTTCGAAATAAAATAATCATATTTATAAAAGGTTTATTTCCGGGGATTTTTTTAACTTAAAACCAGGGGTACCGCCCCATTTCCATCAAGATAAAGTTTTATAACACCCCCAAAACGAAATTTTTAGGTTTTATTGTGAAAAAAGCCTATTTATCGTTTTGGGGGTGACCTGTTTTCTTAGGTTGATGGCGATGGGGTACCGCCATCAACCTAAGATTACCCAAAGATCTAATACTGGTCCTAAAGCCATGCCATTGCTTCTCCACGAAGAGATCGTGGAATACATCAATCACAGCCTTTTCTATCGAACTTGTAGCAACTACCCAGCTGATTCCATGGAAAATATGTAAAATCACTAAGCATATAGCCCCTGTTATCCAAGTATAAAAATACATTGTCTTTACAAATAATACTCAAACATTTTTGCAACCTTTTCTTTTATTTTTTCTTTTATAGATAATTGGTTGACGTCAGAGGATGTTACTTGCTTTGAATTTTGTAAGTCTGCATTAATCACTGGTTTTATTCTCGAAATATAGATAGGGTCATGAATATAACAGTTCATTTCTTCATTTAAATGAAACGAGCGTGAATCAAAATTCACGGTCCCAACCATCAATACTTTTTCATCAATCAAAAATACTTTACCGTGTAACACCCCATTTTTGTAACCATATACTTCCATCCCCTGTTTTAATGCTTTTCGGATATATGGATATGCTGCTTCTTTAACTAATAGTGCATCCGAATGAGGTGAGAATAGAATTTTGACACGGACTCCCCTCTTTCTTGCATCTACTAATGCGTTCCAAATAGTTCTGTCTTTTGGTATAAAATAAGGTGTTAATATAATAATGGATTCTTTTGCTTGTTGAAACAGCATTTTATAATCTTGCCCAAGTTTTTCTCCACTATAATATGCAGTAAATCGTTGCGAGGTTGCTCCCTTTTCCTTTACCGCATTGTGTATCGGAATCGGTTTCTCTGAGTTTCTCTTCCAGTCTAATACAAATTGTTGTTCTAAATCTTGAACTCCTTCTCCTCGTATTTGAAGATGATAATCTCTCCAATAACCAAGTTTTTCTTTTTCCCCCAAATACTTCTTTCCGATGTTGAATCCACCAATGTAACCAACCTTTCCATCAATAACTGAAATACGACGATGATTCCGATGATCCAAAGAAGAAAAAAGATAAGGGAAAGCAGGTTTATTGTAATATGTAAAATGAACTCCTTTTTTAACTAATAATTCTCTTTCCTTTTTCTTTAGTAAAATTCCACCTAACCTGTCCAAAGCATAGTATACTTCTACACCTTCTTGACTTTTTTTCCGCAATAACTCTAGAAACTGATGGCTTACTTTATCATCAGCAATAGAAAAAAAGTTAACATGCACGTAATGCTTTGCTTTCTCTATATCTGAGAATAGTTGATTGTTTAACTGTTTCCCATCTGTATACAAAGTAATATCACTTTGACGCATAGGGTATTGACTAGAATTCTGGCTAAATACCCCATTTTTTTCGGCTATCGTTCTGTCAATTTCACCCCAAACAAACAAAACTAAACATCCACCGATAAATAAAAAGAGGAATACTCGGAAAATTTTTCCTATCTTTTTCAGCATATTTAATCTCCTTTATATATTATCGTTTTATTTCTGCTAGTTTTTGTTATTGGGACAAAACTATTCCATGCATCTATTAGCTAACAAAATCCTTCTTTGAATGATTAACTATAAAATTTCTCATTCGCATAACCCTAAAATTGGAAGTCGTACGATGATAACAAAATAGGCATTCTATATTTTGAAGTACATTTACAAGGAGGAATACTACATGACAGTAAGCACTAAACTTAAACAAACTATCGCTGGATTAAAGAGTGCTCAAGCATGCCTAGAAGGATTTGTTCTTGATACTGATAACAAGCAAGCAAAACAATTATATAAAGGTGCAGCACAACAAACTCAAGAAATTATTGAATCTTTAAATCCTCGTCTTCAACAAATTGAACATGAAGAGCCTCAATACAAGTAATAACATAATACCTTTCACATAGAATATCGTCCCCATGGAAGAGTGCCCAGCTTAAATAACGATTATCATAATGCTAATTACGATTAAAGGGTCTCACCATATTGCCATCAATTTAAGAATTCAAAATTACCCCAAAACGAAAAAATGAGTTCAACTCTCATGGACACCTATGAAAAGATAAAATTTTCGTTTTTGGGGCATTTCAAAATATTAGCTTGATTGGCATAGGGGTACCGCCACATACCCATCAAGCTAAAGATGTATATTCCATGCACTTCCGTTCTTGATGCTCACATGCTTGATATTTTTATTTGTTTTTAAAGTTTGCTTTTGATTAAAAGGGAAAATACACGCTGTAAAAATAAAATAGCACATCGGTTAAAACGTTGATTAAGTCCTTCTGTACTCATAATTGTAGCTGTATTTGCACAAAGCTGACTACATAATCAAGTAAGAGAATCGCTTGCTACATGTTGACTAATCCATATACATAAAGCAGCTAAATCTTTTGCAACATACTTATTTTTACGTTTTACAAAACCTGGATCTTGTTCCAGTTATTGAAGAATATGTGGAGATAGCGATAGCTGTAATTCTTCAGCGAATAATGAAACTCCTCTTGAATCAAAAGATTCATAAAAAAACGCCATCCTTTCTGTATATTTCTACAAACAGGATAGCGCTTTTTTCATTTTAAAGGTTGTATTCTATAATGAATTATACGTAACAATTGATATTTAATTAATATTAGAACTTATTACTTTATATTTATCTTCTTTTGCAACATCTATAATTGCATCAATTTTTTGTTGTTTATTATTCAGCTCATGTCCTTCGATCCAAACTTTATATCCTATTTCTCCCACTACCCCAACTTTAGTTATAACAACATCTAACTGTTTTTCTTTTTGAAAATATTCAATAGCAGTTACCTTTGCTTTTTCTTGAGTTTTTGGAAATTCTTTGTCACTTAATGGATCTTTCGTTGTTAATGTAATGTAAGAGACAAAACCAATAATAATTAAAGCTATAGTAGAAAATCCAATTAAAAATATTTTTTTCATTCTTCTTCATCCTTGTCTATCTTTTTTTAAAGATCAACATGTGATTTATCGTTTTTCAATAAAAAAATATTGTATTTTGTTATTTTTTTATTGAAAACCTCTATAACTTAGACAAATATAAAAATCATTCCTCTAATCATCCTGATCTTTACCTCAACTAATCTATTACATAATGTAGATTTATAAAAGGTTTTGATCATTATTAAATAAATACAAAAATAAAAACCCCAATCTCTCCATATTAAAATCGAGAAATTGGGGTTTAGTCACGTAACAATATTTTTTATTTAAAACAAATAACTAATTAATAATCCTGCTGACAATAAGAAGCCGAAAATCGTATTTGTCATCGCTGTTGATTTCATTGCGATGCGCATATATCCGGGATCCTTTGCTCCTTTTTGGAAACTTTGAATGGCAGAGATTGGCTTTCTCAAACCTAGGAACATAACTAATGCCCAAGGGCTTATATAACCCATCAATACAATTACGGCGATCCATAAATAAGCAACGAAAAAGGCTACAGCTAGTGTTACTATTGCTTTCTCTCTCCCAAGTAGGATTACTAATGTCTTTCTTCCACCTTTAATATCTTCTTCGATATCTCGGATGTTATTCGACATGTTAATTGCACCTACTAAAATTCCAATTGGAATGGAAATTAATACACTTTCAGTCGTTATCGTATTCGTTTGAATAAAGAAAGCAATGAGTACAAAACATGTCCCCATTAACAATCCAGAAACTAATTCTCCAAATGGCGTGTACGCAATTGGTAATGGACCACCTGTATATAAATAGCCAACCGCCATCCCAATTAAACCAATGACGACTAACCACCAGCTGCTATTCATACAAATATAAACTCCAATAATTGCTGCTACTACATACAATAAAAGTGCAACTGTTAACACATTTTTTGGTTTCAATCCGTGACGGACAATTCCGCCACCGATGCCAACAGAATCAGCGGTATCTAATCCACGTTTGAAATCATAGTACTCATTAAATAAGTTCGTTGCTATTTGCAATGCTAAACATGCAACCATCATCGCAATAAATAAAAGCCAATGAATGTCTGTAACATAAAGTGATGCTACTGTTCCTAAAATTACAGGAGAAAACGTCGCCGTTAATGTATGCGGGCGCGTCATCCTCCATATTAATTTAGCGGAACTAATTTCTTTTTCATTCCCCATAACTCTGTTCAATCTCCCTACTTTAAGTATAAATTACTAGCAGTATCTTTCTATCTAATTTCTGCCACGCATCTATTATATCAAAAAAAGAATTGGCGATAGAACTTTAATGCTCTTGCTTGCACGATAACTTAGCATCAAAATATCGTTTTTTCTAATATGGGGTACAGTTGCATGCCCATCAACTTAAGAATTTCATAATACCCCCAAAACAAAAAAATTGTACATTTTCACCTGGATATGCTAATTTTCTCGTTTTGGGGTATTTTCTTTTCTTAGGTTGCTCGACTTGGACTAGCAATTGTACCTGCCGAACCGCCAAAAACTGCTAATAATTAAACAAACTTTTTACATAACAATTTAACTCCTCGTAGTTTTCTACTAAGGGTTAAATTGTTCAAAGGGTATTCCATTTGAGGTTTAATCAAATTATGTTCTCAAATGAAATTTTGAGGTACACATTCACGAACACCGGAATTTTTCAATGAGTTAAATAAAGCTGCACTGATTCTTAAT
>NZ_JAEHBI010000139.1:0-2320 GCF_016483705.1 Bacillus cereus group sp. N6 | reverse complement strand
ATTGTAAGGTAAGAACCCAGCGCCTTTTCATATTTCTATGATAGGTTTCCAAGAACTCCCTTCCGAACCGTACGTACACCTCTCAATGTATACGGCTCTCCATCTATTCAATCTAGCCTACCTGCATGTAAATCTAAATGGCATTGCTTACATAGTGCCATTGTTTTTCTTTTACGGGCAATCATTATTCTTTCCCAATCCTTTTTTCCTTTTAAATCCTTTAATTTACGAATATGATGCATCTCTAATTTGGTATTTTGTTTCCCACACCATTCACATTCTTCTCTTGTAAGCCGTTGTGTAAGATTCGTTGTGCTTTGGTACTTATATTCAGATGGCATGTTATCAATCCTTATGGATTGATTGACTTCTTTATTTCGTCTAAATCCATCATTATAGAATCGTAAGATTTTCTTTCCGTTCTTCGTTGTATAAAGTACCCCGAAGTATCCCTCTATTTTAAACTTCTTTATTACCTTCGCCACACTCGTTTTATATTTATTGCCCAAAGTCTTATACATAGAATATTCCATGATATATTTAAAACTATTTAAAGTGCAGACATTAACCGCTAATCGATAATATTGATACAAACCCCTAATTTCAGCATTATAAATACTTACAATTTCTAACGGTTCTAATTTTGCAAATTCAGGTCTATGAATTGGTTTCCATTCTTGAGATATGTTCTTTATTTTCACAACTCTTTTGGCAATTAACCTCTTCTTAATCAAATCTTTTGGCATAAACAGGTCACACAGAAGAAAATAACTTCTTGCCTTAACACCATTGGTCTTTATTTTTGTATTTTGGTCTCTTCTGACGGCGATATCATATCCTAGAAATCTTGCTTTCTTTTTGCTGTTTGTAATGAGTGTTTTCTCATCCGATAGAGTCAACCTCAACTCATTAGATAAAAAACTAGCGATATCATGTTTGATTTCTATGGCGTCGTTCTTACTCCCAATAACTCCTATAATAAAATCATCTGCATATCTAACGTATTGCAGTCTTTTATAATCATTATCCATTGGGTCTTTTGCTTCATATTTACGCATTTCCTGTTCATCCATTTGGATTTGTATTTTTAATTGCATAATTTGTTGACTGTTTGCATTCGAATCCTTTTCTAGGCTTTTTAATTTCTGTTTTGCTCTATTTTTTCTTGCAAGAACCCTTGTGTAGGCAGCATTCCTTTTTCTAGTTTTTCCTGTATCGAATTTTTCTTTATATTTGCCTATATATTGGTCAAATTCATGTAGATAAATATTCGACAGAATCGGACTAATAATACCACCTTGCGGTGTACCACTAAATGTCCGATAGTATTTCCAATTTTCTATATATCCTGCCCGTATAAACTTCCATATTAAGTCTATAAACTTTCCATCTTGGATTCTCTTACATAGTAACTTAATTAAAATTTGATGATTAATATTGTCAAAAAAGCCTTCAATATCTCCCTCAATAAACCATCGCACACCAGTAAATGTGCTCTTGATCTGACTAAGAGCCGTATGACAACTGTGTTTTTTTCTAAAACCGTGAGATTGTTTACTAAAACAAGGTTCGTAAATACTTTCTAAAAGCATCCTGACAACTTCCTGTACCAACTTATCATCTACGGATGGGATTCCTAGAGGCCTCTTTTTACCATTTCTCTTCGGAATAAAGACTCTCCTAACTGGATTCGGTCGATATGAGAGATTTTTTATCTGTTTTATTATCTTTTGAACGCGTTCTTCAGACATCCCATCAATTGTTAGATTGTCAGTCCCCTTTGTCATATTGCCTTCCTTGGCATAAATGTTCTGATAGGCTGTAAAATAGAATTCGGGATTATACAAATTTCTATACAGACGCTTAAATACATAATTCTTATCTTGACTATGAGAGGCTAGATTTTCTAATACTACTTTCGGACTTCTCACAAAGCCTCACGCTCCTTTCCAATTTTGTATTAGTCGAATAGACTATTCCCCTTCGCCTTGTACGAGGCTTTCCCTCGCTCTGACTACTACGAGAATTCCGTTACCATATTGAATTTTCATGAGCCACATACCTTGCTTATTACACTTGGTATCATCCTCAATAGCCTATTTATTAGGCACTCCAACTTAGGTAATCCCCATTTCGCGCGTGTAAAAACAAGACTTGTTATAATTTCGGATGCCACTTTCGTCCGTTTCCTATTATCTAGGACAGCCACCTCCGGTCTGCCACGAAAAAATTTTTTCTCTTTTTTCAATGTGATGAAATGAGTCAGCGAAGCTCATTCATCTGGAGATGCGAAGCGTATCAATTATCTTTCACTTCAGGC
>NZ_JAEHBI010000138.1:0-2441 GCF_016483705.1 Bacillus cereus group sp. N6 | reverse complement strand
GTTTTCCTTTGAAGTATCTCATGTATCATTCTCCTCAACTCAATCTTCCTACAGTTTAGCTTTAGTTAAAAAACTTTACAACGGAACCACAGGATCATTATTTATCGCATATTAAAACGAAATGGTTATTAGGGGGCACCAATTCCATACTGGAAAATTGTGTCTTAATATACGCATTTCCCAATATGAATAAACCTTCTATTCCTAGACCTGACTTTTAGAAACTCCATTTTATGTTAATCATGTGACGGACTAGAGGAGCAACCCTGTGATTAAACCTTATAAAAGTATGGAGAGTGCTTTTTTGTCCGATGATTAAGGGAATTATCAAAGTTGTTTTATTAATAATCTTTTGTTAGTTTATTAATAAGGTTTCTTTTCGAGGGAGGTGTTAAGATGCTAAAGAAAATATTGTTATGTTTATTTGTATGTGGTATTTTATTTTCTGTAGTAGGTATATTAAAAAATCAGATGGTTTCTGCAGCTGGGATTAATGGTTCAGTTACTGTGAATAATACAACCTACAGATGGTCAGAAACGTCTTGGGGGAATAATAGAGGTGTAACACTTAACCCTGGTCAACATGTTTATCAGCTTTCTCCGAATCCACATAATGATCCTTGGTATAATAAAAATCAAATTAAATTTTATGATCAAGTCATAAATCAAGTAGCGATGCAAGGGAATACAGCTCATTGGACTGCTACTGCGTGGCCAACTACGAGTAGTAATATCACGGTAAATGGCATTACGTATACATTAAATATAAGGTAAGGAAACCGCAGGATTTCAAAATCTTCGTCATGCTTCACGTACATTGAAAGGAATAGAAACGATTCATGCCATATACAAATAAGGAATTACAGCAATTATTTAGAATTTCTTAAAGATAACGGTATTTTTTTAACGAGTTTATGTTTTTTCAAACTTTGCAACAGAACCACTTCATTTTGATGTTGCGGATAAAGAAGGATTTGACCAGGAGTTTTATCAAACACGTATTGAGGAATTGCGGAATGATATTCGTGTGGTAGCATTTAAAAAATTCTGTTCTAATGAATCAACGCCAGATGATTTAGAATCCTTTAAAGCACGCTATGAAACGGCCATATTGCCAAAAGTACAAGAGATTGTTTCTCTCATTGAACCAAGTCTCATAGGGTTAGATGTATTTTTGAACCCAGTGATTGGATATGGTACGAATCAAATTACATTAGATGAAATGGTAAAACAATTAAGTAAAAATCTTTCTTTACTTCATAAATTATCAAAAACTAAGTATTGTCCAACCGTTGAAATGACTGTAAAAGAATATGCTTTTTTAGAAGCCATGAACGATTCTAAAAAAATAAAGGAGTTGCAACGATCCAAATGATTACTATTCAAGATGAATTATATCAGCAAGCAATAGAAGCTAAAAAGGAAGTTACAATTATTTTATTAAAGGGCTTTAGAATAACTGGACAAATTATTACGGTGGATAGGTTTACAATTTTGATTAAAGTTGATGGCAAACAGCAATTAATATATAAAAAGGCTATCTCAACAGTAACTGTATAAAAAATACATAATTATTGCAGGGATTAGATTATAGATTATGACAAAAAGGGTTCTAGTGCAAATAAAGAATACATTCCAACGAGCAATGAGGATTCCTATCAGAATCGTTCTTTACGCTGTTAATCCAAATAATTGATGAATGAATTGTTTTTGATTTCGAACAGACTGTTCCCGTAAATCAATCTGTTCTTTTTTTATCATATGCATGGCTTCTACTCCTGCAAGAATACATGTAGCTGTACGAAAAGATTTAAGTCCTAACATAAAACGTGTACGTTTTTTTATGAAACGATGGTCCTGCTCTACGATGTTATTTAGATATTTTATCTGCCTGATAGTGCTTCCATTTAAACGAAGTTTCCTTTTTCATACTGATCACACACCTTTTTAAGAATAATAGTATCAGTATGCCCAAGTTTGAGAGAGTATTTGCAAGTGGCTTGAAGTTTTTGCACCAGAACCATTCTTTTTATTGTTCATATTTTTGTTATTTGTCTGCTATTGACAAAATGAGAGGTAGATTTTATAATTCGAAAGCGTGTTCTTAATTCATCGCTGGCACAAGCAAGATTGTTGTGAAGGATCGGGTGGTAGAGCCAGCAACTTTCGTAGCATATGGAATAGCTGTGTTTGTGAAGAATGACACGTCTAATTTACTAGCATACAATTATTTAGTATATTTATGAATAAATTGCATATAATATTATTAACATCTAGAGAAAGTTACATAAAAAAGGCATCTTCCTGGGGTGGTCTTCCCCCCGTCAAGTAGACAACTGTAAAAAAGACTATGCAGCCATCGAGATTCGATATTCGATCGGAGCTCGATGATTGAGTCGTTTTTGGAATCGTTTGTAGTTATAATGATAGATGTATGTTTC
>NZ_JAEHBI010000137.1:0-2471 GCF_016483705.1 Bacillus cereus group sp. N6 | reverse complement strand
AAGTATCTCATGTATCATTCTCCTCAACTCAATCTTCCTACAGTTTAGCTTTAGTTAAAAAACTTTGCAACGGAACCCCCTTTAGTTTGTTCATTTTTCATTTCAATTACAGCAACTTCCCCTGTTTTCACTTCAAATGTTTTTGGATTTTGATCCAAAACATATCCTACAGGCGCCTTCGTTTCTTTTACAATATAGGTTCCTAGCTCTAAATTACCAAGTTCAGCAATTCCTTTGTCGTTAGCCGTAATCGTTCCCATGCTTTGTTGGTTACTGTTAAAGACTTCAAATACTGCACCTGGAAGTGGCTTTTTATTCTCATCCACTTTCATTACTTTGAGTGAACCATTTGCTTTCCAGTACACTTGTAAATCTGTACTTACTTGCTCTGTACTACGTTCTAATAGTACCGTTGCATCCTGGATTGTCTCGGTTCCCTTATATACAATTGCATTGTAATTCGTTAAATTTGAAACGACTTTTAAAGATAGTTCATTACTCTTAGAGGATTTTGGAACTTGTATACGGAACTTTTCTCCTAGTTGGAACGTTTCTTTTGTTTCACCTTGCTCTGTAACAACCCGCGTACCTTCTGGTGCATTGTTCATTTGTACTTTGAATGTACCCTTCTTCGCGTTTGTTTGTACTGCATATGTTGTAGTTTCAAAGTATGCACCATTTAACTGTGCTTCTTTCTTATCGGTTGGAATCACATTCATGTATACATCTTGTGTGTCTTGACTCTGATCCGCTGCATGAATGATTGCTTTCGTTGCTTTTTCAACAGCCGCATCTTTAAATTTTAACTCTGCCGTATTGATTTGCCCCAATGAATTCCATAAGGCCAGCTGTGTTGAATAATGTGCCTGTTCCCAAGTGGAAACGCCTAATTCTTCTGGACTCTTTTGTGGGTATCCATTTAACAAGACACGGTACACAATATCATTTGTTCGGCCACTTTCAGGAAGATCTGAACCATTTGGAGACTTGAGTCCATAGACCAGGCAATAGGCAACTTGCCCCTTCGAGTTTTTCAATAGTTCGGTACGTATGTCTTTCCCAAACTGTGGAGAATACGCCCACTTCATCTCGTACTTTTCACGATTAATGACCTCTGCACTTGCTTTATTAAGCGGTATGAAGAAGCTCATGAGCAATAAGAATACACTCATGACGAGTAGTAATGCTTGATAGGATCGTTTCAAAATCATTTTTACAGCTCCTTTAGTAGTATCAAGTTTTCAAAGAACAGTTTATCAGACTGAATATTCTGTGTTTTTTTGAGAAAAAACTTTACTATTTGGTACTTTTTCAAAATAAATTAACTATCACCATCACCTATCTTTACAAATGTAATGTAAAATAGGTACTGTCCTACTTATAAAGCTATTTCTTTCGCAAAATATGGAAATCATTTTAAAAAGGCATAATTATATAACTCTTGCCCGGTAGTATGTTGGAATAAATAATTCCTCTACTGGCAAATTAAAATAATTCGCAATCATTTTAGCACGTTCAGCATTCGTACTTTTTTTTGTACATTCGATTTCTTGCAAGACTCCTTTTTTAATATTTAAATCTCTTGCAATTTCACCAATTGAAATTGAATGCTCTTCACGAATTTTTCTAAAAACCGTAGATCGATTGTTGTTATACATTTGTTTCACTTCCTTATTTTTATTATAGAACGCTTAAAGCTGACAGTCAACAAAAAAATATAAATATTTTATACTTTTTTATAATTTTTTTATATACTAGAGAGGGGAACTTATAATGAATACTTTTGGACAAAACTTAAAGAAACTCAGAGGAATGAGGGCTATGAGTAGAAAGGACTTAGCTAATGAACTAGATATTCCTTATGTAACTTTAACAACTTGGGAAAGTGGAAGTAGAATACCCAATAGCGACAAATTGGTTCCAATTGCAAACTTTTTTGGGGTAAGTGTATCAGATTTGGTAGAAAAGACAATAAATAATAATGAGATTTTAAATATGTACCATAAATCAAACGGGGATTGTGAAGATCCTATTAAGCGCTTAACTGCTGCGCTTTATGAAAAATATAAAAGCGTACCGGATCAATATAAAGCTGAAATTGAAAAAGAAATTCTTCGATACGCCGATTTACTAAAATTAGATATAGATCAAAAAAATAAAGATAATGAGTCTAATCCCTCATAATTCATCGATTTCTATATATTGTTCACATTGATCAAATAGGTGGCTACAAAATTCTAAGCCTAAATTATTATCAGTTATAATTGTTTCGATAATCTCTTTAATATTAGCCATAAAAAAACCTCCATTAATGTGTACTTATATTGTTCCATTCGTCATTTTCTAATTTTAGGTAATACAGAATGCTTTATAAACGAAGAAAAGACATCAATGATGATATTATCCCCTTAAGGTAGACAGTGTAAAAAGACCATGAATACACATGGATGTTACACTTTTACTTGGAGGGG
>NZ_JAEHBI010000136.1:0-2602 GCF_016483705.1 Bacillus cereus group sp. N6 | reverse complement strand
GTTTTTTCATCTGAAACACCTCTTATATAGAATAATTTATCTCTATACTGTGTTCCAGTTTTACTGTACCACCTCATCCACTATACTCTTAGATAGCACTATTACATTTATTGATGTATATTTTTTTGAATAATATTGATTCCCAGTGGTTAATTATGAAGTTGTTATTCTTTTGGATTCTCAACTACAGAAGGTATAGGTAATAACTCTCGCTTTTTGAGCTCTCGATATAAACTACTGACATGGCATCCTATTTCTTTTGCTATTTCCAAATAGTTATGCCCCTGTTGGAATAATAATGTGGCTTGTTTACACCTAGTATCCCAGATTTCCGATTTTGTTGGATTTTTAGGTGCTCGGTGCTTACTTGTTTTTTGGTTTAATTGTATTAATTCATTTCCGATTTTACATATTTTACATATTTCTATGTGGAATCTTGGAAAATTACTAGGGGCTATACATTTATTACAATATTGTTCCTTTAATTGAACTTTTCGTATTTCTCTCGTTATTGCTCTCATATCGATTCACCTCGATCTATTGAATAAGCTGTGAGTGTATAATCTTCATTTTTACTAATGTTTTATACAAGACTCGTTATATAATATTTTTTATCAAATAGATTGTGTAATTATATGGAACTAATCTCTACTTAACGTCCTCACAGATTGTTCGAAAGAGGGGGTCCTAAATATGGAATCCACCTAACGGTTAGGCTATCTCCGTAGTTCCTACGGTTAAAATAAGAAAGCACTCTTAAGAGTGCTTTTTCTACTTGACCATTGTTTAACATTTCATTATACCTCGTGTTACGTGAACACGTATATTTAGCTCTTCCCTTCCTACATAATATCATGTGAACAGCCACCAAATTAGAACATATTTGTCTCGATTTCGGACAAATACGAAGAAACGTTTATCATTTCCTGATAAAAAATCATACATAAGTCTTTTTCCATGTCTTAATATCATTTTTAGTAATTATCGTTTTTTAGAAAGAACACGCTGTGTTTGCGCTAATTGTTCTTCTAACAATCGAAAAAACTTCGGATTTTTAGGGACTGTTCTCTCTGACCGATTGGCGAAATCTTTCAATTCTATTCCAACTAATTAAGGAAACAAAGTATCTAACAGTAGCATTTAAAATACAGTCCATTACTCCCCGACCTTTGATGAATCGAGCAATACCTAGTTTTGTTGACACTTCTAGTTCTAAAGGAGCGAGTTGACTAGCGTCAGTGGGATTCTTGCTACCAAAAGGCGAAGTTCATTTCTGATATCGCTGACGTGCAAGAGTACGGTGTGCTATTACTACTCCCACAACAGACCCTATAGGCTCGTGAGATATCAAATTCTGTAATTTGATATTGTTTCTTACAATATCAATATTTTTTGAGTGTAAGATTATACACTGTTTTTCTTATTTGATTAGCTAGATGTCACGCCATGTATGGGACAAAATAAAAAAATAAATGATTAATCGTTGTCATAATATTAATGTTTTCTTTACATTAATATTGATGGTATGTTTTTATTTTATTAATATCATTTTTAAAAAAGTTAGGCAACATTAAGAAGATGATTTCTGTATCCAACAGGAGTCATCTTTTTTAAATTCCATTGATATCTATAGTGATTATAGTACGTCATATATTTCTTAATCTCTTGTTTCAATTCATCAAAGAACGCGCAAGGTTTTATATGAGCTTCATCTTTCATATGACCAAAAAATGATTCTTGCGGGGCGTTATCCCAACAGTTTCCTCTTCTTGACATGGATTGTCCGAGATTTAGCTTTTTGACTAGCTTTTGATAGGTAGGGCTTGTGTAATGGGCTCCTTGATCTGAATGGATATAAGCACCTTCGGTCAATCGAATCCGTTGATTCCTTTTTAGTTTATGGAGAGTGGTCGTTACGAGCTCTAATGTCATATGTTCTGAAGCATGGTAAGCTAAAATTTCATTAGTTGCGCCATCTAAAATTGTAGATAAATAGGCTCTTTGATTCTTACCATAAATTAAATAGGTGATATCTGTAAGAAGTGTTTTCCCTGGGGTATTTTGTTTAAATTCCCGATTTAATCGATTCGGTACTATTCGATGTTCTTTTGTAGCTTTTAGCATTCTTTTATAAGGATTCGCTTTGCGAACTGGACAGACGATCTCGTATTTCTTCATAATTCTACGGATACGCTTTAAATTGTAGACAATGTGAAACTGACCCGCCAATGTCATCTTTATTTGACGAGCCCCTTTCTTTCTATTTCTAAATCGAATTGCTCTTATGAATTTAGAGTTAATGAAAACAGTAGAAAATTGGTTAGAGGTACGAGGTGAATTATCTCAAGTTGCATTATTTCTGTCAGCAAGGCATTCTACTCGGATTACGAGACAAGGAATACATTATCTTATAAAAAATTACTTACATTCTATAGGACTCACAGATTATTCAGCCCACTCTCTAAGACATTCTTTTTGCCGAAATTTAGTGGATGCTAATTGACCTGGTCAAGAAAAACTGGAATATCAATTAGATTACGCAATTGATTTTGAATACTGATACGGAGTCATGCCATTTAATGATGAATGAGGACGAACGGAA
>NZ_JAEHBI010000135.1:0-2705 GCF_016483705.1 Bacillus cereus group sp. N6 | reverse complement strand
GAGATTCCTTATGACTCGTATGGGACGTTTATTGAATCTGAGAAAATGTATCAAAAAATATACGAAACGAGGTTGATATAAATGACTAAAGAAAATAAAGTTACGTTTGGTTTGAAGAATGTACATTATGTCCCAATTGATATTCAAGATTTTTTAGTAAAGTTTGGTACGCCAATCCCGTTACCTGGTGGGGTGGAGCTAACATTTGATCCACGCGGAGATTTAATTGAGTTCTACGCAGATGACATGCTTTATTATGCTGCAAGTAATAACCAAGGTTATGATGGTACGCTATCTATTGCAACAATTCCGGAACAATTTGCTATCGATGCATTAGGTGAGCAATTAGATGAAACTGATGGTGTATTAAATGAGTTAGCTGATGCCAAAGGAAAATCATTTGCATTACTATTTGAATTCGATGGCGATGTGAACGCAACTCGACACGTTATGTATAACTGTGCAGCGAGTCGTCCGACAATCGCATCTAAAACAAAAACAAATTCAGCTGAACCAAATACAAATGAATTGAAGTTTGTATCTAGTCCAATTGTTTTAGCGCCTGGTGGAAGACCAATGGTTAAAACAAAAACAACTTCTAAAACAACTCAAGCAATTTACGATAACTGGTACAAAGAAGTGTACGTTAAAAAACCAGTAGCACCAAAAGGAGCGTAAGTAAATGGAAAAGACAATTACAATAGACGGAAAACAGGTCAGATTAAAAAGTACAGCGGCAACTGTTAAAAGATACAAAGCGCAATTTAGACGTGACTTATTTGCTGATATGTTTGCTTTAGGGGCTATGGGTACAATCACTTCACCTGATAGCACAGAAGCAACTATTGATCTTTCAACTTTAGATTTTAATAAGGTTGATTTCGAGGTTTTTTATGATCTGGTTTGGTTATATGCTAAAACGGCTGATCCAAGTATTACAGATCCACTTACATGGTTAGATGGGTTTGATGAATTCCCTATCTATGAAATTATGCCGGAAATTAACGATTTGATTCAAATGACAATGGGAGCAAAAAAAAAATAAAGAAAAATAATGAAGAGCAAGGGACTTTCAGTGATGAGGAATTTACCACTGAATTGTTCCTTGCTCTTTGTTATAAAGCAAATTTAACACATGGTGATTTAGAAGAAATGACCGTTGGTGATTGCTTTGATTATATTTCTGAATTCGCTGAATTAGAAAATCCAGATAAAGAAAAAGTTAGAAAAGCAAATCAAAAAGACTTCGATTCATTCTAAGAAAGGGGTGAAAAAATGGCAGGAAGAATTAAAGGAATCACAATTGAGATTAATGGTAACACTCAACCTTTACAAAATGCTCTAAAAGATGTTAATAAGCAAAGTGATTCTTTGGCTAAAGAACTAAAAGATGTAGAACGTTTATTAAAATTTGATCCTGGTAATGTCGAAGCGTTAGCGCAGAAGCAAAAGTTATTAACTCAACAAATTGAAAATACAACAGAAAAGCTAGATAAATTGAAAGCGGCTGAACAACAAGTTCAAGCACAATTCCAAAATGGAAAGATTTCTGAAGAACAATATCGTGCATGTAGGCGTGAAATTGAATTTACAGAAGGATCGCTTAATGGTCTGAAAAATAAGCTTGGAAATATGAAGGCTGAACAAGATAATGTATCCAGTTCCACCCGGCAATTAGAAACATTGTTTAGCGCTATTGGGAAAAGCGTTGATGATTTTGCAGGAGCATTAGGAAATCGTCTTGTGAATGCAATTAAAAACGGAACAGCTACAAGTCGGCAGTTAGAACAAGCAATTGGGATTATCGGACGAGAAGCACTAGGAACAGAAGCAGATATTGAAAAATTACAACGTGCTCTACGATCTGTGGATGACGGTAATTCAATCCAGCAAGTTCGAAATGAATTAAGAGATTTACAACAAGAAGCCGGAAGAACGGAGAAGAAGTTTGAAGGTTTAAAAATAGGGTTAGAAAATGTTATTGGTGGGTTAGCAGCTGGTGGTGGTATTTCAGCCGCTATTGAAAAATCATTGGATATGTCAAAGCTACAAACGAAAATTGATATTGCTTTTGATGTTCCAGACTCATCAAAAAAATCAGTTGAAGAGGCTATTAGGGGTATAACTGCTTATGGGTTAGATGCTGAAGAGTCACTTGCAGGTGTGCGGCGACAATGGGCTTTAAATAAAGGTATAAGCGATGAAGCGAATGCAGCAATTGTAAGAGGAGCAGCCGCAATTTCTCAGTCTTATGAAGGCATAGATTTTACTGAACTAATTCAAGAAACAAATGAAATCGGTAATGAATTAGGTATTTCACAAGAAGGCGCTCTCGGTATGGCTGATGCCTTATTAAAAATGGGTTTTCCACCGGAACAATTAGATATTATCGCCGAATATGGTGGTCAGCTTACACGAGCAGGCTACAACGCTGAAGAAGTACAAGCTATTATGGCAGCTGGCGTTGAAACAGGAACCTGGAATATTGATAACCTCTTAGACGGATTGAAAGAAGGGCGTATTAAAGCGGCTGAGTTCGGTCAAGGTGTCGATAAAGCTATGAAAGAATCGCTTGAAGGCACAAAAATTTCAGCAGAACAAGTTGAAAAATGGGGCCAGGCAGTAGCTAAAGGTGGTAAAGATGGATCGGCAGCTATGACTGAAATTGCACAAGCTTTATCAGAGGTTGAAGATGAAACAAAACG
>NZ_JAEHBI010000134.1:0-2715 GCF_016483705.1 Bacillus cereus group sp. N6 | reverse complement strand
TAATCTCTTTGGTCTCACTGCATAACATTAGATTCCTAACGGAATCAGTCGTTCCCTTTTCTATTTGCACCAGAACCTAAGTTTCGATAGAGTTTTTAACATGTATTTATCAACTAAAAATATTAAATATACCTTTATCAAAGGATAAATAACTCCTGTCTTAAATTCTAAATCATGTTAGATTATTAAGTGGAACTAATATAGACGTTCTAGGTTGGAATTTAGAAATTGGATGTTTGGTATAACCACTTAAAATGTTAGATCTAACGTGTAACATATACCCAGGTTTTTTCAAAATTGTGATTCGCCTCTCTTCTATAGCATGGACAAAAGAATAGCAAGTGTTTAAATGATAAATTATGGACAGATTTACCCATAGATATACACATTTTTAATGTACACATACAAATTATCCTATTAGGAGGATGAAATAAAATGAAAAAGAAAAAAATTCTATTCAGCTCAGCGCTTTCTATGGCGATATTAGGTAGTAGCTTGACGTCACCCGTACCAACAGATGCAAAGGTTACGCAACAAGATTTAAACAACTATAATAATGGTACAGCTCAAATACTGGCTTCTGCTCAGACAAGTAGTAATGTAGTTAAAGAAGGAGGGAGATTTTTTATACAATTGAACAATGGATCGAAGGTTGCTTTCGATGCAAAGCATGTACTTGCCCATAATTATGCAACTAACAACCCTACAAAACGAACCCATTCAGTATTTGTTAATGTAGAAAATTTTGAGTTTTTAAATATGATAAAAAGAGGATTAGAAATGACTACTTTACAACCTGGGACAAATACGTATCGCATTTCACAAACATTATTAAATACGAATGCAACTGTTTGTGAATTACTTCCGATAAGTCCCAACCTTAAAGGAAAACAGATTAAACTAGTAACAGGATTTGATCTAATACTAGTCGTAAATAACCCTAATAATGGGACTGCACCTTTTCTCATTACTGCTTATCCACAAAAACACATTAATACAATATATAAATTTTAAAGGCATATGTAATTTCAGATAACCATCTAAATAGGGACTTTCCAGCCTTAAAAATAAATGAAAAATGGATAACGGGTATAAGGTTCAATCATAAAGCTTGAAAAAAATATGAACCTGTTTACACAATGTGGCGATAGTTTAGGGAGTGCCGAATAATTGATTTGAGCCCTAACATAGAGCGTATCCGTCTTTTAATAAATCGATGATCTTATTCCACAATGTTATTTAAATGTTTGAGTTGCCTCGTTTGGATGCCTGCAGGCATCTTTTTCTCTTTCTTCAATTTTTCAATAGCGATTGGATAAGCTGGATTTTTGTCAACTGTAATTACACGGGGGTTTGAAACATGAAGAGACTGCAAAGCTTTCTTAAGGAAACGCTTTGCAGCCTTATGATTTCTCGTTTTACTCAGATAAAAGTCAATTGTGTTTCCTTCAGAATCAACAGCACGGTATAAATACTAAAATGTACCCTATAGAAGGTTCTGGTTTCTAAGCTGCTTTTGTTTCTTTCTTTTTTTTATCGGAACTCATTTTTCCTGGCAAGATAAAAAATTTACTATCAGGATCCTTTCCACCTATAACAACAGCCTCGTAAAGAAAACAAGTACCAAGTCCTGTTGGACCTAAACTTAAAATCTGATTAATAGGTACATATTCTACTAAGACATAGGGATATAGCCCAGGTTGATGAGGAACAGAAAAGTCATCAGCTACTTCTTTTGAGATAGTAAAAGAGGATAGCGGAGCCAGTTGATGAGAACCAATATTGTTTTTGTCTGTATTTATTTTCTCAGGTGTCTTTATTCCACGAAATACAGGTAGTTCTTTTATTCCTTTACTAGCTAAGAATTTATATGTTTCATTCTTCATCTCTTCTAAAACAACTCCGATGGTATCAATATACGATTCATAATTATCAAGCTTGTCTTTCTCCCATCTTTTCAAATCTGCATAAGGTAGATCAAACTTTTTAACTGCGGCCAATTGCATAGCTTTCATCAGAGAACCTCCGGTATCTCTAAAGTAGTTCCAATGATAAATAAGCGCATTAACAACAGCATCTACACCCTGGTAATTAGAGTTCTCCCAAACAAAAGGTGGTATATTTTCATCTTCACGAAGAACCTTCTCTAAGTCCAACAATTTGGGAATTAAATTAGGTTGTTTGTTTTTAATATTGTTTGTTGTTGTTTTAATTGCTTGATCAGTTGCCTCTTCGTTTACTCCATTTGGATATATCTTTTTATCATAGAATTTAAACACTTTTTTTTGATGTTTAAGTAATTTTTTAATCTTTAAAAGATCAATTTGGTTAATTGATTTAGCTGAATCAGCTTTTTGATCAGTCGCAACGGAATTTGAAGCAGCGGCAGCCACTTGTAAGTTTTGTGCCGAGGTAACAAAAATGGTGAATATAAGAAACAATGACATGATTATTCTTTTCGAGCCTTTCATTAAATCCCCTCCTAACTCTATTTCATTTAATATCATAAAATAATACGGTGAAGATTAGGTGAAGATTGAATCAATTTTAAATAAAAATCTCGGGATGAGCAAATTCACTAACAAAAATAGCTAAATGTTGAACTGAAGCCTTTTATAAACTTTGAGATTGCACGAATTGATATTATCCCCTTAAGGTAGACAGTGTAAAAAGACCATGAATACACATGGATGTTACACTTTTACTTGGAGGGGA
>NZ_JAEHBI010000133.1:0-2841 GCF_016483705.1 Bacillus cereus group sp. N6 | reverse complement strand
GATAATCTTACATATTTGTAAGGATTACGTAAGGAAAATGGATAGTAGTCTGTATTCATTCATAGTACTATATGAAATATAATAACTAAAAGAGGGAGAAATGATTTTGAAAAATAAACACATGCTGCATATATGTAGTGTATGTATAGGTGTGATCTCACTACTAACAATACCTATTTATAGTTCGGCAGAGGAAGTTACTTCTAATCAACAGTGCCATGCTACAAATCCATTGGATTTTCATTCCACATGTAAATCAGAAGCAACAGCTTGGGGGAATGAACTATTTAACTTGTGGAATAAATTGACTCCACAAGTAGAAAAAGATGCGATACGGGGTTATACTGCGATGGATTATAGCAGGATTAACGGATATCTTCGTTCAGATTATTATGATATTCTAGATCAAGAAAAAATAGAGAAGAGTATTAAACTGATAGATCGAGCTTTTTCTAGAGTGAGACTACATGATGACATAATCGTCTATCGTCGAGTAAGTGAAAGTGCATTCGGATTACCAGAAAACTCACTAGTGAAACATATTGTAAAAGAGGATGATCCAGTTAATGGCACTTCAAAGGTAGATAAGGAGAGCCTAGAATTCTTTAAAAATAGGTTTCAAGGAAAATATAAAAAAGATCCAGCTTATATGAGTACGAGCATTGTGAAAGATGCTGCCGAAGGATTTAGTGAGGCTCCTATTTTAATGAAAATTCATGTTCCTACAGGTGTTCCCGCTATATATGTAGACCCTTTAAGTAATTTTTCTGGAGAAATGGAATTACTTTTACCGAGAAATAGAGCGTATCAGGTTACAAATATATCACCAGTCATTGAAAAAGAGAAAGAATATGTCATGTTAGATATTGAGATTTTAGATATCTCATCTAATTATCGTAATAAACGTGCTGTCGACATCATGTATGAAGACAGTTTACCATCGCTATCAAAATAGATGTATAGTATGGTAAGAAATGAACAAGTTTTTATATTTTTACTATCGTTATAATGTGTGTAAAGATCATACACAAAAGGAACGTCCATAGGACGCGTTCGTACAGGTTACAAGGTGGTGAACAAAGAAACAGGGTATACATGAAGAGGAATGATAATTCCATCAAGGGGATGTTATAAAAAGATAGGTGCATCTTTTCGTTTGGCGCAGGTAAATTACATAGATACGAAATACTGAGGTAACCAGTACTTGTATTCTGGGCTGATTATACTAAACAAAAAGAAAGGAGTACATCCATTCCTATTAAGAAGGGAATGGATGACATAGCTTATGTTTACGCATCAACGACAACAAGAAATTCTCAACATGTTATTACAAAATCCAAGATGGCATACATTAGACGAACTTGCCGAACAGGCTCACTGTGCAGTGAAAACCGTTCGAAGAGATTTACACTATTTAAAAGATCAGCTTCCATCGGAATGGCACATCCAGTTGTTGAAAGGAAAAGGTGTGAAATTATACAAACCACCGCATTCGTCTCAAACCAGCATATATTCTTTTTTTCAGCGAGAAGATATGCGGTTTCGGGTGCTAAATCAACTATTTCAGGGACAAGTTCATACAATAACGCAATTAGCGGATTCGTTATATGTACAAGTATCTACCTTATCTCCGGTGTTCTGTCGTGTGCAAAGGTACCTTCGTCATTTTGATTTAGAGTTGCATAAGAGGCCCTTACGTATCGTGGGGATAGAAGCACATATTGTATATATGTTTTACGAGTTATACTTTACCACATATGGATGGGAAGAATGGCCTTTTCCTGACGAAATAGATGTCTTTTCTTATCTTATACAAATAGAACGAGAGCTAGACATAAAATTTTATCCCACTTATAAACAACGAATCGCCTATTTATTGGCTGTGGCGATTCAACGGAAAAAACAAGGATACGAAATGAAAATATTGCCGATTCATGAGGCAATAATTATGGAGACACCTTTTTACCATAAAATAAAAAAGCTCCCCGCGATTTTATGCGACGTTTCACTGACAAGAGCTGATCAAGTTTTCATAACGATCGCTGTGAATTGTTGTATGTTCATTCCTTCTAATCGTGATCAGTATAAGCAAGACATTTTGCAACTTTTTTATGAAGGAACCGCCACTGTGTATCAGTATGCACAGGATTTAGTAGAACGATTAGAAAAAAGGTTTGACATGCCTTTACATCAAGATGAAGAATTTTTGTTTTGTTTCTTGCAATATATCAGACAAATTTCTTACCGTAGCCAGTTTATTCCCACTCTTACCTCTCCTTCGTCTGAATGGCAGGAACAAATCAAACAGAAACATGCGAAAACATTTCAAAACGTTCATTCGGTTTATACCGAGTGGATGAGAGAACATCCTTTTCTGCAGCAAGCAAATGAAGAAGATATCTTAGCCATTACACTTCAATTAGAAGCGACATTTCAGTTATCGCAAACCTATCGTAAAAAGGTACTTTTGTATTTGGGGGATTCTATTCTATGGAAACGATATATACAAGGTGTACTCTATCATGAATTTGGAAATACTTTAGCCATTGTACCCGAAGAAGTGTTAGATATTCACAACTATGATGTACAACAGTTAGGGATAGATGGGATTATCAGTACCATTCCAGTAGAAGAAAGGGAGCTCCCTATTTTACAAATCTCAGTGGTTCCGACTCGAAGAGAGTTAGACGATATTCAAGAATTCTTACACGAAAAGTGAGGCCTTTTTTTATGAGAACGATCTCATAAATGTGCGAAAATTACCTTTGTCAAAAGAACTTTTCGTACGAATCATTTTTCTCCCTTTTCGGTATAATGAATATCTCTACAATACATATTATT
>NZ_JAEHBI010000132.1:0-2858 GCF_016483705.1 Bacillus cereus group sp. N6 | reverse complement strand
GTATTTACAAATGAGAGGCATATGAAACTAGTAAAATTAAAAAAGCTTCCGTGAGGAAGCTGAGTAGTTACCTTTTTTCTCTAACCGTTAAATAATTATTTTGTCTTAAAACCCCAAATTATTTCAACCGAAAAACCATATTAAAAAGAAAAGGATTAAAATCGGTGTAGGGTATTTTTATCCATCCCCCGAAAAAAGGAAATACCCCCCAATGAAGGTTTATGTGTTTTATCGTATTTATGAAGGATTTATCCCAAGTTGACAAGGACAAGAGAAACGTTTGTAATGGTTTGACCACCTACAGGTGAATTGAGTAATTTTTGAGTTATACTTGTGTTGGCATTAATCACCTGAAATGGTATCTCCTGAGGTAAGTTGTACTATTGAAGCAGTAGTTAAATACTTAGAAATTCCTTTGGTTGCTACAAATTGTTGAACAGACTGCTGTAAAAGTAAACCGTTAATACTTAAACCAATTAGATACTGACCTGCATCAGAAATAAAATCACATTGGCCCATAACCAAATATAAGCCAGTTTGATTAATGGTGACTGAATTATTGGCATTTAACGTGAATGCTCCTGAAGTAGTCCCAGGCACTGTGTGAGCCAATGAAAGATTTCCAAATGGTGGAACAGATGATCCAGGATCTGTGCTTAAATGATAGAATTGTCCTGCAGAACTAACAGGCCCAGTAGCCCTCTATTTCTTTGATTGTACTACATCCTATGTGCAAGAGTAGTAGCGTGTGATAGGGGGGGGTATTTTACCAATGTTATTTCTTTTCAAGATAAAAAACTTGACGCCAGGTTACGATTCCCAAAAAGCGTGCGTGTAACATCATAATAAGAGATTCGTTTCTGAAGGAGAACTTGTATAGGCAATGCTTAGATGTAAGCAAGTTAGAAAGTAAAAATGTAGAAACGACGTAGAGAAATAAGCGAAGAAATGATCTTATTTTTTGGAACGTTTGAAGGGGGAGAATCATAGGATGAAGTAGGAACTGATTCATTACAATTTGTATTTGTTTGATTAGAGCTAGCAGTTGTGTTTCCTGTGCAGGTATGATTGGGATGGTAGGTACCATCTCGGGTGTGACGGAAAGAAAAAGCAATCCAGGATGATCATTTGGATTGCTTTTTTTGTATGGAGCGATTGTATAACATAACAGGAGATGAGAAGTGAAGCTGTAAATAAAAAAAGAAAGTGTTACTTTTTAAAGCAAGGAAAATACTACATAACAACTGAAGGACAGCTTAGAAAAGAGGGAGGTCAATATATGGCTCAAACGTATTGGGGATCTGAGGTAGCTAAAAACTTAGGGATTGGCTCGAGTACTTTGCGTAAATATTGTCTTGCCCTGGAGGAAGCTGGGTATCCATTCGAACGTGGTAATAATAATTCCAGAATTTTTTATTATACGGATGTAGCAACTATAGAACGGTTAGTAACAGCTATGAACAAGAAGAACGTAACACTAGAACAGGCTATACATCAAGCGATGGCCAGTGTGGGAGAAAATGAGATAGCAACTGTAGCTACAGATAGCGCAGCAGATACAGGACTTATAAACGCATTAACAGAACGTATAGAACGATTAGAACAACTTCATTTAGAGTTAATTCAAAGATTGGATCAGCAAAGTAAACTTTTACAGGAAACTGAGGCTCAAAGGATAATAAGAGAAGAACAAAAAAATATTCAATTCATGCAAGTATTGAAAGAAATACAAGATAATAAGAACCTAATAGAAAATTCAGAACCGAAGAAATCATTTTGGAATCGTTTGTTTGGTAAAAAAATTGAAATGTAATAGTAAAGAGAACTTTTTTATTTTAAAAAAATGTAAGACAAATTCTAAAATATATGCATAAAAAATAGAGGGGTACTTGTAAAAAAGATCCCTCTAAAGAGCAAAATAGAATAGGTAGGATATAAAATCTATTAATAATAAATTTTATATCTTTTTATTTTATGTTTATTATATTTTTAGGTTTGTACATTTTTGTTGAAATTTATTTTATATAAAAGGAGCCAAGAAAGAGCTCGTAATGTTATTTCTTGGCAGAGGTGTTTGAAACGCTTGGATGCTGTCCCTTACATATAGTATATGTTTGTATGTATCAAATGGTTTGTTATTATTATTCATTTTAATTAAAAACAGAAAAGAAAAACACCTATTTTATTTAATAGGTGTTTTTCTTGCAAAATAACTTATAAATTCATGCAAGGAGACTTCTAGTTTAAAATTTTTTTAGATTTCAAGATCGCTTAGTAGATCAGATTCACAATCGCTGTAAGGTGTATGTTCGTTACTACATCTTATGCGTATATGAAAGGGATGGTGAGCGTATATAAGTGTTGTTAAGCGTGGATTTTTTCACATATAGAATTTGTCTCATGTGTTATCCTTACGCTCTTTATGTATTGTGTTTTGCATGTATACTTTTGTTTCCTATTGTGAGGATATCAGGGAATTTTGTATGAATTCAATATTTACAGGTATATGAATGTAAACTGATATTTTAAAGTTTATTTTCAAAAAATCTCAATGGAATGAGGTTAGTTCTTTTTCAGTTTATGTTTCGACTAAAAGGCTAGCCCATTTCATTTGTATAAAATATCAGGCTTCATTACAAATGCCCTATAAAAACAAAAGATCACTTTTTAAGTGATCCTTTGTCCCTGAATGAGTTTCTAGTAAGAAGGCACTATACTAGATGATTTGTTTTAGAGTAAACAGCTAAAAGAAAGTATACAACATATATTGTTGTCAGAGTATTGGGAAACCCTTTAGGGGTTCCCAACACTCTGGATTTTTTGATTTTAGTGAAAGAAAACCATATAAAATAATAGAA
>NZ_JAEHBI010000131.1:0-2889 GCF_016483705.1 Bacillus cereus group sp. N6 | reverse complement strand
GTACGTTCCTATTAATTGGTGGTGCTATTGGTGGAACAATTGCAATTGTAGTGACTGGCGGAATGGCAACTCCGCTTGTGGTTGGAGGCCTAGTTGCATTAGGAGCAGCCGGTATCGGTTTAGGAACGGCAACCGGGATTATGCTATCACAAAATCTAACGCAATATAATGATGTTTCTAAAAAAATCGAGCAGTTAAGCACGCAACGTACAGTGGCTGAACAGGCTGTTCTTTCACTTACGAATGCAAAGGCAACTGTAACGGATCTATACCAGACGGTAGATCAGGCAATTGATTCGCTTACAACGCTGAAAAAGCAATGGGATACGATGGGGGCAAATTACAAAGTACTACTTGATAGTATAGATTCTATACAGCCATCAAAAGTTTCCCTACTCGTAAATGATTTAGATGCAGCTAAGCAACAGTGGAGTGACATTTATCAGGACGCAGATTTAGTGGCAAAAGATATTGGATTTAAAAATGAGTAAGAGCGACGTAACAAACTACACTTTATATTTAGATATTTTCTAATATGTGTAATACAAAAAATATATTGTAACCAATTTATACTGGGGGTATAAAAATGTTAAAGAAACTACCTTATAGAGCAATGGCTTTATCGACTATTTTAGCCATTTCAGCTACCACTATTTCTTCACCTGCTACAACGTTTGCAAGTGGAATTGAACAATCCAATACAGAAAACGAAAAACTGTCGGGTAATACGGATAAAATGAAGCAAACTCTAGTAAAAGCTAGTGCATTTGCGCAATCTATGAATCTCTATTCTTACATGTTACTTAAGAATCCAGATGTGAATTTTGCAGGTCTTGATTCTAATAAAGATCTTGCAGGACATGGTGATTTACCTAACAAACTTCTACAAGATCAACAAAAAGCTCGTGAGCATGCTTCGACTTGGGATACAAAAGTAAAGCGACAACTTATAGATACTTTGACTGGTATTATTACGTTTGATACAACGTTTCAAGAGTACTATCAATACCTAGTGAACGCAATAAATACAGGAGACAAGGAGACGTTAAAAGAAGGGATTGAAGATTTACAAACAGACGTTAAAACGAACAAGCAATATGCGGTTTCATTAATTCAAGCGTTAACTGAACTAAGAAAAGACGTCAGTAACGATGGTCGAGTATTTCAAGACCATCAAACAATTCTCAGTTCTATATTAAGCAGTAAAACGGCAGGGATTGAAGCTGATGAAGCTCATCTGAAAGAGATTATGGAGAGTATACGCCATTTTAGACAAGTAGAGAGTGACGGATATCAAGTGGTGTCTTGGCCAGCGATAGGTACATGGATAGCTGGTGGTGTAATGATAGCTACTGCTAAAATAAACTTAGGCCAATTAAATCCTGCATTTGAGGGATTAAATCAAACAATAGATCAAAAAAGGGCTGCAAATCGCGTGGTGTTTACAGCATCTCAGAATGTTAGTGAAATGACAAATGCAATTAATGATGCGGTGAAATCTCTCCAATATATGGTAGATCAATGGAATGATTTAGACTCACAATATGCTGGTGTTCTCCAGAGTATTGAAAAAGCGGATGAAAAAGCAACGGCCAATCGATTTGCATTCCTAAAACCTATGTTAGATACAGCTAAGGACAGTTGGAAGACATTGAAAACAGATGCAGATACATTAAAAGAGGGATTGAAGGAATTAAAAATAGAACCTGTTAATACACAAAAATAGTGAAAATACTGCTAATTATAAAGGGATTACCTCAAGTGTAAGTATAAAATGCTTCACCTCCTAAAAAAGAAGGAATACCCATATTCCTTCTTTTTTATCTACTAACTATAAAATAATGAGTAAGGAGATGTGTTGGAATGCGAAGATTGGTTTATGTGTGTTGTATGTTAAGTATGCTGTTATGGCCGATGGACGTAACAGGAAAAGTATTCGCTGAAACGAATGTGCCTACAGTGATGGATGGCCTTGTTAACCATATTTCAGATAGATATCCCATTATTTTAAATGAAACCGATGAAGTAAAAAAGGCAGGGATTTCCGACTCGATATTATTATCTATTAAAGCTAACGTCGGGAACATCTATAAGCAGTCTCAAAAATGGAAAAATTCCTTTGCAGGAATGCTACAGCAAAATCGCTTTCAAATTGTAGATTATGATCATACATTTGATTATTTATATACAGAAATTCGGCAACAAATACAAAAAGGGGATAAAAAACAGGTATTACAATTACTTCAAAAGTTACAAAATGATTTGCGTGAGAAAGAAATGAATGTGAGTAGTTTTATTGCGAATGTAGGAGTGTTTAAGTCAGAAATGATAGAGTACGCAAGAAAGCTACAAAATGATATGCCTCCTATATCTTCTCGTATGGAAGTGTATCGAACAGAAATTCAAGATTTAGAGAAGCGATTAGAGTCAGAATCTTCAGCTTTAATTCGCGAAAAAATTGCAGAAGAAATGATGGTGCCGTCTGCGTTATTATATGATGCATTAGAACCTTTATATAATCATTTGAATTTTTTAATTCAAGACATACATGGTGTCAATGATGGTCGCTTTTTAATTGGATGGCAGGTATCCTTAGATGAGATTTTAGTAACATGGAACTCATTAGATTCTATGTTATCCAGTATAATTGATGAGGTAAATCATGCATCACAATTGAATTCAACATTTATGAAGGGTAGATTACAAGCGGCACAAGATTTATGGAAATCGGAGATTATTGGAAAATTAGAGATGTAAAGCTATTTTCGAGGAGTAATTGTGGTTCTGGTGCAAATAAAGGATATATCCTTTATTTGCACCAGAACCACTTAATGCTCACTTCGTTCCGCTTACCGTTGACAACACTCTTTTTTACCTTTCTATCTATTC
>NZ_JAEHBI010000130.1:0-3057 GCF_016483705.1 Bacillus cereus group sp. N6 | reverse complement strand
AGTATTTACAAATGAGAGGCATATGAAACTAGTAAAATTAAAAAAGCTTCCGTGAGGAAGCTGAGTAGTTACAAAATATAAAAAAAGATTTAAATTGCAAACGGCAAATTAGAATTTAGTTTTGAAGAAAAATAATTTGTGTAGTGGAACAAAAATAAAGACGCACGATGTAGTTTTTCATCATACGTCTTTATTTTTTGAAAAGAGCCTAGACCAGAATCCTTGTTTTTGCTCTTGGGTGGACGCTATAAGTTTTTGTGATTCACGCATTTCATCAAAATCTCGTTTCAATTGTTCATATTGCAATAACAGAGTTTTATTTAACTCGTTAGCAGACTGTAATTCTTGGAGAATTTGTTGATTCGTTTTCTCTTGCTCTTGAAGTTGTCTCATGAAAGTTTCTAAGGTTTGAGCGACTTGTGAGCTAGTTAAAGTTAGTTCGTTTTCTTGATGAGCGGGGGGCGCCCAATCGCTCGTTTTTTCTTTAAACTCTTCTACAACAGCTGTTGCGGCCTCTTCTTTTTTCACTTTTTGTTTTTTGGTCAAATACCTATACTTTTCTAATGCTTGTATATCTTGAGCGGTAAATGCGCGACTGTCATTTGCACCTTTTGCAAATTTATACCCGCTCACTTCTAGTTCATTCGCCCAGCGCTTTAAAGTGCTATCAGATATTTGTAGTTTTTCAGATACTTCATGTGTCCAGTAAGCTCGTTCTTGTGATGTTGTATCATTCATATGTTTATCCTCCCTCGCTCAAAGGTCGTTCAATTCCAATTTTGAAGTGTAATCTTAGTTTAATCAAGTCTTTGTAAGTATTTTCTTTAATAATCTTCATAGCTTTCAAATCAATACAAAGATAATCCTAATAAAAAAAGAGTTGCTCTTATAAAAGAACAACTCTTTCTTAACATTATGCATATGGATCATCTTCTAAATCATTCAGTTTATTCCACGATGTATTTTCTTCTTCATCATCATTGGATTCCCCAGAATTCGTTATTTCTTGACTTGTTTCGATATGAGCTCGATTCGAAACAGGTGTATGAACAGTTTTCGAACCTTCATCATGTTTGATTGGTAAAGGTTGTATTTCGTTATCCAGTGCAAATGTATATTTACGTGGTAAAATTTCCGCTACATCTACATTACCAATTTGCTTATGAAGTTGTTGTGCCGCATACAAAAAGAACATTGTAAGATCACTTTGTTTGTTAATAAAATCGATCATGTCTGGTGAAATGTCTTTCTTAATATAGACATTTGCTCTATCACCAGCTTTGTATATTTTACGAGCCATTATTTTTCACCGATAGGAGCAAGCGCTTTTTCTTTTAATTCTTCAAATCTTGGAGAGCATGTGTACACAAGTAATCCACGTGCATTTACGAAAAGTGGGTCTTTTAAGAAAATAACATTTGTTAAACGTCCTTTTTGCTCTAAAATTTGCTGTAGGCTTTCTTTTATGATTGCGCCACCGCCACCATAAATGAATACATATGGATCATCTTTCATATCATCAATTTTATTAATAATGTCAGTTGCAATTCGATTTGCTAAACTTAATAATGCGCCGCGTGATGCCTCTTTTAAACGAATATGGCGAGGATGTTCAGAGTCAAGATAAATTGCATTAAATTCAGCAATACTGTCTATTGTCTTTTGTTTATTGTTTAAGTTCCAAACCTTGATGATATCAAGTAAAGTTTCTTTCACTCCATATGGTAAACCACGGCTCATTTTATGTTTAAAACTAACACCATGAGAAACAACTTCTTCTGTCGTACCAGCGCCAATATCGAAAGATAATATTGTTTTGTCAACAAAGTCTATTTCTGTAGTTTTGTCTTCTGTAGTTTCTACTTTTCTTTTGATGGTTTTACCTTTTTCATCATAAACGATTCCCCATGAACCCGCCGCACCTTCTGGTAAACACTTGCAAAATTCAATTTGGATATTAACTACTACTTCACGTCCGCTTGGGTGATGGAATTTTACCGTATGATGATTCATATAACGCTCTACAAATTCTTGTGCTGTTTGAGGCGTAATTGTTGCGACAGGTAATGCAACAGAAAGATCATAAGTAACATCAATTTTATCTTTATTGGGTTGTTTTTTCATAGCTGTAATTGCTAAACCAACTAATGTAACAAGTAGCACAAGATCATCTTTCGATTTATCCGATTTCTTTTCCATTTCAATACCTTTAATGTTTTCATCAATCACTTTTTGACCAATAATGTAACGCAGATTGTTTGCTTTTAAGGTAGGTGATGAAATGGTAACATCAATGTTATTTTCTAAGTCCTCTACAGAAATATCGTCCTCACTTAAAATGTTTGTTGCTTCTCCAATATGATGTGCATAAATACTTGGTATGAATAAAGGATCAAGACCTAATACATTTAACTTCAATCCACTGTTTCCCGCGTCTGCACCAGCTTTTAGAATTACCATATATAAAAACCTCCTAAAGATTATTTTTCAATCGATTAACGTAATTCCATTATATGCTAAACACTTCTAAAAAGTCAATACAAATACATATAAAGAAATACAATTTAATGCAAGTCATTACAAAAAATATCGGTAAAAGTCCGTAAAAATCATTAAAATACAAGTATTTTCCGTATTGATTCCTATTAACTTGTATTCATTTGTATTGACTTTTATTGATTCGGTTGTTTTTTTGATCGTGGGGCCGACTGTCTTTTTGAGGTTATAACCAATAGCATAACAAAAGCCCTGGTTCTGTTTGAAGTGAACTCGAATAGTGGTACATGAAAAAACACCTCCTGAATTCGCATACTAAGTATGCAAATTCAATGGAGGTGTTTTTTCGTATGACGACAAGAGTTCATGACCCAGAAGAAACAAAGTGGAAAGTAATTGAAATGAAGAAAGATGGTTATTCAAATCGTACAATTATGGAGAAACGCGGAATTAAAAATGTTTCCCAAATTAAGACATGGATGAAATGATATTATCCCCTTAAGGTAGACAGTGTAAAAAGACCATGAATACACATGGATGTTACACTTTTACTTGGAGGGG